>CAVCFM010000235.1:0-5547 GCA_963601305.1 bacterium
CATCTGCGGCATTTTTACATCCGTTAAAATGATGTCCGGCTGCTCACTTTTGCAGAGCGCTAATCCCTCTGCGCCGTTTTCTGCCCGGCCGACAATCTCATACTCCGGTCTGAGCTTCCCCAGCAGCTTTTCTAACCCCTCTCTGATGCGGATTTCATCCTCCACAATTAAAATCTTCATCCATACACCTTCTCCCGTATCTTTCTCATGACTCCCCCACTTTTAAAATCATATCATCAATCTTCCAGAAGGTAAACATCCTCCGTCAGGCATTTTTTTAACGTTCCCGTGACAAACTGGTTGGCAAGGTTCTCTCCGGTTTTTACTGCCACCTTCACGTAAGTCGGCGTGTACCCGGTCATGTAGGTCTCCCCCTCAAATACAAACGGTTCCTCCAACAGAGCCGTCACCTCCCTGCCCAGGTAATCCTCCCTGAATTCCTTTGACATTTTCTGTGCCAGTGCGAGCAGCTCATTGCTGCGCTCCTTTTTCACCGGCTCCGGCACCTGGTTGTCCATGACTGCCGCCTTCGTGCCCTCGCGCTTGGAATACTGGAAGATATGCATCTCATAAAAATGGATGCGCTCCAAATACGCCTTGGTCGTCTGGAACTCTTCCTCGGTCTCCCCCGGGAATCCCACGATCACATCGGTGGTGATTGCCGGATGCTCATAGTATTTCCGCAGGATCCGGCACCCCTCCTCATATTCTGCCGTGTCGTACCGACGGTTCATGCGCGCGAGCACGCTGTCGCAGCCGCTCTGCAAGGACAAATGAAAATGCGGACATACCTTCGTCAATTCCGAGAGACGCTTCGCAAATTCCTCTGTGACGATGCGCGGCTCTAAA
Organism: bacterium; assembly: GCA_963601305.1. Taxonomy (GTDB): domain Bacteria; phylum Bacillota; class Clostridia; order Lachnospirales; family Lachnospiraceae; genus Roseburia. The sequence continues at coordinate 850 of CAVCFM010000235.1, forward strand.
CTGCCGAGACGGATGCGCTCGATCCCATCCACCTCGTGTACCAGTTCGATCAGATGCAGGAGATCATCCCCGGTATCCACACCGTAGGAACTTAAGTGGATTCCGGTAAGCACGACCTCCTTATATCCGGTCTTGGCCAAATGTCTGATCTCTTTTAACACTTCCTCTGCCTTACGGCTTCTGACGCGCCCTCTCGCAAAGGGGATAATGCAGTAAGTGCAGAACTGATTGCATCCGTCCTGTACCTTGATAAATGCTCTGGTATGCTCTGCGGTCTTCGATAAGACCATCTCCTCATACTCCTGCTTCTCATGGTTGATATCCGCAACCCGCACGACTTTCGCGTTGGCAGCCTCCTGCTTTGCCTCATATTCTTCGATCATCGCTAACAGTTCATTTTTATGATTGTTGCCGATGACAATATCGATCGCCTCATCCACAAGCGCGGCAGCTTCCTTGGTCTGCACATAGCAGCCGGCTCCGACGACGATGGCATCCGGATTCAGCTTTTTCGCGCGGTGCAACATCTGTCTGGACTTGCGGTCTGCCATATTGGTCACCGAGCAGGTGTTGATGACATAGACGTCCGCGTAATCGTTAAATGAGACGATCTCATAGCCGGCTTCCTCTAAAATCTGCTGCATGGCTTCCGTCTCATAGGCATTGACTTTACACCCTAAATTATGCAGGGCAGCTTTTTTATTTTTTTTCACTCTATTCTCCATTCTAACTCGCTTTTGTTGTTGACTTTTCCCATAAAAACTATTACTATAAGACTATACTGAATAGTTAATCTTAAGGAGGTTTTTCAATCATGAAAACAGTACAGATTTCATTAAATTCCATCGACAAAGTAAAATCATTTGTAAACGCGATTACACAGTATGAGTTCGATTTTGATTTAATTTCTGGAAGATATGTTATCGACGCTAAGTCTATCATGGGTATCTTCAGTTTAGATTTATCCAAACCTATCGACCTTGCAATCCATGCTGAGAGCAACATCGATGAGATTATGGAAACATTAAAACCATACTTAATCTAATTTTACTTCGTTACTTAAGAACAGGGGATGCTTCATCCCCTGTTCTTTTTTTACTCTATAGGCAGCCTGCCAAGGCAGGCGCAAGTGTGCGGCAAGCGCACACTTTAATTCATTATTTCTACTCCGCCTCCACATGGATGACTTCCACTGTGTCGATTGCCTGCTGCATCAGCGCATCGATTTTTTCTTCCAGCTTCTTCTCATCGTTATGGATCACATTCAGGCTCGGCTTTGTCACCGGATGCTTTGCCACAAAGATGGTACAGCAGTCCTCATAAGGCAGTATGGATGTCTCATAGGCATTGATCTTCTCTGAAATCTCCACAATCTCCTGCTTGTCAAATCCGATCAGCGGACGGTATACCGGAAGCGTGCAGACCTCGTTGGTCGCCATCAGAGACTGCATCGTCTGGCTTGCCACCTGTCCGATACTCTCACCAGTGATCAGTCCCAGACATTTATTTTCCTTCGCAAAATGCTCCGCTAACTTCATCATATAACGGCGCATAATGATCGTAAGTTCCTCATGCGGGCACTGCTCATAAATATAGAGCTGGATATCGGTAAAGTTTACGACGTGCAGATTGATCGGTCCCGTGTATTTTGCAATAATCTTTGCCAGATCCACGACCTTCTGCTTCGCACGCTCTGAGGTGTAAGGCGGTGCATGGAAATAGGTTGCATCGATATTGACACCGCGCTTTGCGATCATGTAACCGGCAACCGGGCTATCAATTCCGCCGGACAGTAACAGCATACCTCTTCCGTTTGTTCCCACCGGCATACCGCCAGGTCCCGGGATCACCACGGAGTAAATATTAATCTGGCTGCGGATCTCGATATTGATCACCACCTGCGGGTTGTGCACATCCACGGAGGTCTCCGGGAATGCTTCCAAAATCTTCTCACCCATCTTGGCGTTAATCTCCATGGACTCTAACGGATAATTTTTTCTCGCACGTCTCGCATTCACCTTGAAGGTAAAATGCTTGTCCGGATATGCCTCGTCGATATGTGCCAGCACTTCTTTTACCAGCTCACCGAAACCCTTGTCCTCCACCTGGATCAGCGGACAGATGCCCACGATACCGAACACGCACTTCATTGCGGCAATCGCCTCATCAAAGTCACAGTTCTCGACCATATCCACATAGATACGTCCCTGCTCTTTCCAGATGTGATAGGTTCCGTCCACTTTTTTTAATGCGGTATTAATCTGGCTTACCAGCGCATCCTCGAACAGATAGCGGTTTTTTCCCTTAATTGCAATCTCTGCGTACTTAATTAAAAATGATTTGTACATCTTATATTCTCCTTAAAAACGGTTCTATTTGCGGGTAAATTTCCGGCGGAACGGTATGATCTCCGCGAATTTTTCGACTGCGTAATCCACTTCCTCCTCGGTGGTGTGCACCGAAAAGCTGACGCGGATCGTGGAGTCGAGCAGATTTTTCGGAAGCCCGATACCGATAAGCGTCTTGCTGACGGAAGGTTTGTTGGACGAGCAGGCGCTTCCCGCTGACACGTAGATACCGTATTCCTCCAACGAGTGAAGCATGACCTCACTGCGCACGCCCTCAATGCTGACGCTTATAATCTGCGGCGCGCTGTCTGTTCCGGTTTTCCCGTTTACCGTCACGCCCTCAATCTGTGTCACGCCCGCGATAAAGCGCTCCTTCAACTGATAAAGGTGCTCTATCTTCTCGTCAAAATTCTCATAAATCTCTGCGCATGCCACGCCCAGTGCTGCAACCCCCGGCACATTTTCGGTTCCGGAACGCATGCCCTTCTGGTGACCGCCTCCGTAGATCAATGGTTTTACTTTGACCTTGTCCCGGATATAGAGAAACCCTACGCCCTTCGGTCCGTGGATCTTGTGACCGCTGACGGAAAGCAGATCAATTCCGATCTTCTTTGGGTAGATCCGGTATTTTCCATATGCCTGGATGGCATCCACGTGAAACAGTGTGTTGGGGTTCTTTGCCTTGATGATCTTGGCTGCTTCCTCGATCGGCTCTCTCGCACCGATCTCATTATTTACCATCATAATGGAAACTAAAATCGTGTCCGGGCGCACCGCGTTTTGCAGTTCCTCTAAGGAGATCAGTCCGTCCCTATCCACAGTAAGATAGGTAATCTCAAATCCAAGTTCTTTCAGATATTCCGTCACAGCGCCCACCGAAGCGTGTTCGATCCCGGTTGTGATAATGTGATTCCCCTGTCTCTTGTTGGCAAGCGCCGCGCCGATGAGCGCCATGTTGTTTGACTCTGTGCCGCCGGAGGTAAAAACCAGTTCCTTGTCTTCAACCTTTAACGTCTTTGCGATCTGACTTCTCGCTTCACGGATGTAATCCTCCGCCTCTTTTCCCTTATTGTGCAGAGATGACGGATTCCCGTAATCCTCCGTCAATACTTTTACCATAATGTCACATGCCCGCTCGCTGCAGCGGGTCGTGGCTGAATTGTCCAAATATGCTTCCATGTTTCCTCACTCTTTACTTTCAATCTGATACATTAAGATAGACAGCGCCGCAAGCCCTGCCGTCTCTGTTCTCAAAATACGATTTCCCAAAGAGATGGTTTTCATACCGGCATCGCGCGCCATCGCGATCTCGCTCTCATCAAATCCGCCCTCCGGTCCGATAAAAACTGCAATGCTCTCTCCCGGACCAATGGCTTCGATCGTCGCTTTCGTGCCTGCCATTCCCTGTTCATTCTCATAGGGTACCAGGCGCACGTCGCACTCTGCGGCATATGCCACCGCCTCGCGGTAGCTTAACACCTCATGCACCGCCGGTATCAGACTCCGCTTTGACTGCTTTGCCGCGCTCTCGGCAATCTGCTGCCAGCGCTTCACCTTATTCCCGGCTTTCTTTGCATCCAGCTTTACCACACAATTTTTCATGGATACCGGAACGATCTCTGCCGCGCCGAGTTCTACCGCCTTTTGTATGATAAGCTCCATCTTGTCCGCTTTCGGAAGCCCCTGAAACAGCACGATGCGGTTCGGCAGCTCGGTTCCCGCCACCGCCTCTACGATCTGTGCTGTGACGCTCATCTCCTCCACCTGTGTGATACTGCAAAGATAATTGGCCCCGGTTCTGGTGCTGATACGCACCTTCTCCCCGGGCTTCATGCGAAGCACATTGCGGATATGATTCACATCGCTACCGGTGATCAGCACGCCATCCTCCGTGACCTGCTCATCTTCCACAAAAAACTGATACATTTCCTATTCCTCTCTGCGGGCTGTGATATTGACCCACTCACCCTGATGATTGATCTCCACCACGGTAAGTCCTGCCTTCTCGATGGCTTCTTTTACCTGCTGCTCTTTAAAATCAATGATGCCGGATGTGATAAAATATCCGCCCTTCTTGAGGCGTGCCGGAATAACCGGCGCCATCGGGATGATCACATCGGCAAGGATATTTGCCACAACAATGTCATACTCTTCCGTTCCAACCTTCTCCTGCAAGTCTGCATCATCGATCAGATTGCCGATATAGAAGGTTCCCTGCTCCAACGGGAGATGGTTCACTTCCATGTTCTCCTTTGTGGAAGTCATGCAGTCCGGGTCCAAGTCCGTTCCGACTACCTCGCTCGCGCCAAGCTTCAATGCTACAATCGATAAAATTCCGCTTCCGCATCCC
>CAVCFM010000236.1:0-6993 GCA_963601305.1 bacterium
GATAAAGCCTCTTCCCATGGGATATCCATCAAAATCATGTACGATCACGATATCGCCGTTCTCGAAGCTTCCCACGATCGTATCGATCTCATTGTCAAAAATCCACATACCGCCCGCTTTGATGGTACGTCCCTCACCCTTTTTTAATGTCACAATTGCACTCATTATTTACATCCTCCGTTCTGCTTGTCATGATTTACCACAAATATTCCAATGCACACCAGCACTAACGCCGCCGCGCTCATCACTCCGACACTGTCCGATTCTCCCAGCAGGATCGCGGATAAGATCACTCCGAATACCGGATTCATAAAACCGAATACCGCCACCTTGGAAATCGGATTATATTTTAACAAAATTCCCCACAGGGAATATGCCACCGCACTCACCATCGCCAGATAGATCAACATGGCGATGCCCTGTGCAGACCATGTTCCGATGCGCCCGCCGGTAAGCAGTCCGCATGCCACCATGATCAGGCCTCCGACAAAAAACTGCCATCCACTAAGCGTAACCGGGTCCTCCTCTGCCGAATAACGCTTCATGTAGACCGATGAAAATGCATACGCGATTGCAGAAAAGAAGATAAATCCCTCCCCCAAAAACGTAAACGTCAGATCCATTCCGCTTCCTGTCAGATTCACCAGTACCACACCTGCAAATCCAATAATGCTTCCGATGATCTTGCGGCCGGTCAGTTTTTCCTGTTTGTAAATCAGGCTCGCCACCAGTATTGCAGCAAATACATTGACGCCCTCAATGATCGATGCCTTGACTCCGGTTGTCCTTGCCAGCCCGACATAGAAGAAAAGATACTGCAGCACGGTCTGAAGCATACACAGCTTCAACACCTTGTCCCACGATTTTTTCTGCGGTATCAAAACCCGCCGGTTCATGACACTTCCTATAATAAGCGCCAGAATTCCCGCCAGTGTAAATCTGCATCCTGCAAATAAAATCTGCGTTGCCACATCCTCCGATGCGATGCCAAACATCCGGTAACCTAATTTAATACAGGGAAATGCGCTTCCCCACAATGCACAGCAAAATAGCGCCCCAAGCACTACCACCCAGGTCTTTTGCATCGTTTGTTCCTTTTTGTCCATAACTTAACGATTCCTTTTTTTGAGATTCCCCATCCCCCATATCCGTTTTCCACCGCATATGGCTTCCCTGCGGATACATTTCCACCATTGTAGCACACAAGCCCTCTCTTTTCCACACTCCCGGCATTTTCTGTCTGTCGGTTGGTGCATTTTTTGTTTGCCGATGTGCCCGGTTCGGATTATACTATAACTAATGTACCATATACCAGAATATTTTGCGGAGGATTGCGTTATGTCAACCATTAGCTTATGTATGATCGTAAAAAATGAGGAGGCGGTGTTAGCCCGCTGTTTGGATTCCATTGCGGATCTTATGGATGAGATCATCATCGTGGACACCGGCTCCACGGACCGCACCAAGGAAATTGCTGCAAATTATACCGATAAAATCTACGACTTTAAGTGGACCAACGATTTTTCTGCTGCCCGCAACTTCTCTTTTTCCAAGGCGACAAAGGAATATATCTATGCGGCAGATGCCGACGAAGTGTTAGACGACACCAACCGCGAGCGTTTTTTGCGGCTGAAGCAGAACATGCTCCCGGAGATCGAGATCGTCCAGATGAAGTACGTGACCAAATCTGATTTTGACACCGTGCTCAACGCCAAAAAAGAATACCGCCCGAAGCTGTTCAAGCGCCTGCGCACCTTTACCTGGATCGACCCGATCCACGAGACGGTCCGCCTAAACCCGGTTGTTTTTGACTGCGATGTGGAAATCTCCCACATGCCGCAGTCCCTGCACAGCAAGCGCGATTTCTCCATCTTCATCAAGACATTCGAGCGCGACGGCGCATTTTCCGATAAAATCCGTTCCATGTACGCCAAGGAGCTGTTAAAAACCGGCGAGACGAAGGACTTTTTATCTGCCAAACCTATCTTTGAATTTATCTGGAGAAACGATGCCTCCGATGACGCACGAAAAGAGGCAGCATGTGTGCTCGCCCACACCTACCGCCTCGAAGATGACAAAAATAACTTTTTTAAGATGACATTGATGGATATGTTAACGACTCCATGTTCCGAGATATGCTACGAACTCGGCACCTATTTTCTCGGTCAGAACGATTATGACGAAGCCGTCCTGTGGTATTATAACGCCGCCTATGAGGCAAAAAGTATCTTAGATATCCACACCAGCGGCGATCTGCCTCTGCTGGGTCTCGTGGAGTGCTACGAGCGCCTGCTTGAGCAGTGCAAAGCCAATCCGGACTCCAATACCGCCTTGGAGATCCAGTATGAAATGTGCCTTGACCGCTATCGCGAGGCATCGATGGAGTGGACGATGCCGGAGGAATAAACCTCTATCTACCCGGCTGTGCCACGAATTTCATAACTTTTTCATAGTCCCCCTTCAGCGCATATACCAGATTGTCTGCACTGATACTCTGCAGACGGTTCATCGAATCCTCTGAGTAAAATGCGCTGTGGGGCGTTAAAATCACATTTGGTCTGCCAAGCAGCGGATTGCCGTTCAGTTCCGGTTTTTCCGCCTCTAACACATCAAGTCCGGCTCCACGTATCAGCTCCTCATCCAACGCTTTTACAAGTGCCGCCTCATCGACGCAGGCACCTCTTCCCACATTGATAAAGATCGGTTTGCGCTCCATTTTACGGAATTTTTCCTCATCAAAAAAATGATAATTTTCCTCAGTAAGATTCATGTGGTTTGTGATGATGTCCGCCTCGCGGATTGCTTCTTCTGCCGAAACCGACACAACACCAGCTTCCTTCGCCGCCTCCCCGGTCAGAAACGGGTCCACCGCTAAAATCTGCATGTCATACGCCCGCGCCAGCTTTGCAACACGGCGTCCGATTTTTCCGAAGCCAAAAATGGCAAGTGTCTGACTGCTCAATGTTCTGCCCCCGGAGATGGTGGAATAGCGCCATTCTTTTTTCTGCGCAATCTGTGTGTCATAATATTTGAGGTTGCGGTTTAACGCTCCCATCAATGCAAACGCATGCTCCGCCACCTCTTGTGTGCAGTACTCCGCAATATGACAGACTGCAACGCCAGCTTCCTTCGCCGCCACAAGATCCACATTTCCATATCCGGCAGCACTTAAGGATACGGCTTTTAACCCTTCTACATGAGCAAAAAACTCCTTATCCAGCGGCAAAAATGCTGTGATCAGACCATCCGCTCCCTCCAGTACACGATACAGTTCTTCCTTATTATAATACGCACAGACAACGATCTGCGCCTCGGGATATTCTTTTCTTATACACCCGATAGTCAGAGCATAATCCTCCTCCAGCGCATTCGGGTAATCACAAATCACAATTTTCAACTTGCACTCCGTTCCTGTGCCATCGCACACTCTTCTAAAATCTGTCTGATGGCAATCAGAACCACATCCATCTCACTCCTGGTTCCCATCGTGATCCGCAGATAATCCTTCAACCGTTCATCCGCAAAATGCCGGGTTAAAATTCCCTGGTCTTTTAACATCTGGCACAGCAGTTCGGAATCCATCCACGCATGGCGCACAAACAGGAAATTCGCCTTCGACGGGATCACGAAAAATCCCATCTCCTCCAGATCACGCTTGGTCTCCTCACGTACCACGATCGTTTTCTTCACGCAGTCGTTGAGATACTCCACATCCTGTACTGCCGCAATACCGGCTGCCATGGTGATGGAATTTAGATTAAACGGGTTGAATGAAAATTTAATTTTATTCATATCCGCAATAATCTCTTTGGATGCCACTGCGAATCCCACATGTGCCCCCGCAAGATTTCTGGACTTGGAAAACGTGCGGACTACGACCAGATTCGGATACTTGGTGGCAAGCGGCAGGCAGGAATCCTCCGCGTAATCAATGTATGCCTCATCCACGATAACCATACGGTCCGCCCGCTTTGCAACCAGACGCTCAATGTCCTTCGATGGGATCATAAGCCCGGTCGGATTATTCGGATTTGCAAAAATAATGTCGCCATCCACATCCATATAATCCTCAATATCAATTCCAAGATCCTTTTTTACCGGGATCTCCACCATGTCAAGACGATAGGTTTTTGCATAGGTGCGGTAAAATCCGTAGGTGATGTCCGGGAAATAAATACGCATCCCCGGTCTGAAAAAGCTCATCAGGCAAAAACTCAGCACTTCATCGGCGCCGTTTCCCACAAACACTTCTTCCTCGCTGACACCGTAGACATCTGCCACCGCTCTTCTGAAATCATGGCAGTGCGGGTCTGCATAATAACTCATGTTCCAGATCTCTGTCTTGGAGATTGCCTCAAATACCCTCGGTGAAGGCGGCATCGAAGTCTCGTTTGCATTTAACTTGATGTAAGGCTTGTCCTTCGGCTGTTCCCCCGGCACATACGGCTCCATATCTTTGTATTCATCTACTAAAAAAACGCTCATATTTTTCTCCTCTTCTCTCTTATCATTCACTTTTTATACTTCACGAAGCAACGGGAAAGTCATGCAGTGCGGACCGCCGCCGGCTTTTAAAATCTCCGTGATATCCAGCTCGATAACATCCATTCCGCGCTTTGCAAGTTCTTCATTGACATAGGCATTCTGCTTTAAGGAAAGTACCCGATGGGCTCCCAGTGACTGCAAGTTACATCCATGCAGGAAGATACTCTCCTCCTCCACCGGGATGATCTCTATCTCTTCATTCGCAAGGCGTTTGACAAATTCCTCCGGAAGTCCCTCCTTATAGGCAACTGCGATGTGGTCATCCACCAGATTAAAACACATATCCAGATGCAGATATGCCGGATTCACAGGAACACCTGTCACCTCATATCCATAAGCTGCAAGCTGCTCTCTGATTTCTGCCACGCCCGTCTCATTGCTCCGGTCTGCCATGCCGACAGCGATCCATTTTTCATTCATGAAAGCAAAATCTCCGCCCTCGAAAAGTCCGGTTTTCACCTCCGCAATTTTCGGCACACCCAGTTCTTCCATGCGGCGCTCATAATCTACATGTTCCTTGTAACGCAGAGGCAGCTTGAAATTTCCCATAATATATCCCTCTTTGACACAGCCGCCAAAATCTCTCGCGAACACCGAATTGGGGCGCCCCGGATCTGCCTCTAAAAATTCAACCTCGACACCGGCTTTGCGGTAAGCATCCACAAACACCTGATGCTCCTCTAACATTTTTTCCACATCCATTGTGGTGTCTTTCCATTTTTTTGCAATCTCATTGATCGGAGCCGGTTTTAAATACTCCGGTCTTGACACCAGCACCTTTTTTAACACTCCTGTACCATTTCCTACAAACATCTTATTCTCCTTTTTATCTTAAAAATTTATCCTAAAAATTCATGAATTGCTTTCATCAGAAGCCGTGGCAGCGTCTCAAAGCTGTATGGCATGTACACACGCTCCGTCCACTTGTGTGCGTCCTTGCCGTACACACCAAAATTGACCGCCGGGATATGCAGTTCCATCATCTCCTCAAACGGCAGCGGATACAGCCTGTCCATCTGCGGAAAATTATGCTGCAACAGTTGTACCGACTCTGCGGTATCATCGATGCGCAGATAACTGCTGTCCGACAGACTCGGAAAGAAGTGGCATATCTCATATTCTAAGTGCTCCTCCTGCTCCATCTGCGCTGCAATTTTTTCCAATCCCCCGAGTATGTCTGCATCTTCTTCCTTTAATGTGTTGTGAGGACAGTACGGCGCCGCAAAATATAAGACCATGACCGGCTTTGTGATTTTTGCGGTCTCTAACAGTTTCTGCACAAGTGGGATTGGAATTTCCCGTTTGTCTACGCCCTCGCGCTCCAGTCGTGCGGTCAGGTCGTCCAGTTCTCTATCCAGCGCCGCTTTTCCTTGCGCCCGCTGGTACAATTCCTCGTAAGTCAAAACCTCATAGTCCTGCTGCAGCTCCTTGTATTCCTTTCCGGTCAAACTGCAAAATTCCCGGTATTTCTCCTGCCGGTCAGCTGCCGTCCGTGCAAAAGCTCGCTCTCCCGCCCGTTTTAATCTGGCAACGATCTCATCCACGCCGGCATTATGGACAAAATAATTAAAGTATACAAATGCCTCCTGCGCCGTCTGCACATTGTACCAGCTTTTTAAATCCTTCATTTTCAGCACGGTTGGTGGCAGACTGTACTCTCCATCATAGCCATCGCTGTAGGCGCTGTTTAAATTCAGCTCTGCCACAAGATTCGCAGCTGTGGTCGATGCACAAAAGCCTTCATAACACTGCCCCACATGCGTCTCTCTTCCACGGATATAAAAGCACGGAAGCAGTTTTCCGCCCACACCGGTGTAAATATAGCGGTGTGTATCCCCCGGATACATCGGGCAGATATAATCGTTATTCACTGCCAGCCGGTAAGAAAGCCCATATCTCTTTTTCAACGCCAGCAGTACCCGACTGCCCTCGATAATCCCTGTGTGCAGATTTTCCTCCACCGGATTAAACGATAACAGGATATTTCCGGATACTTCCTTGGGATGTGCGGACAGATGCTTCATCAATACCAGAAAAACAGCATCTCCGCTTTTCATATCGCAGGCGCCTCTGCCAAACAGATACTCACCGGACTCTAAATCCTCCCGGACCTCTGCCGGAAGTTCCACGTCCTTAAGCTGCTCCATCAACGCATCCGGTCTGCACGCATAGTCCCGCAGCACGCCAAAATCATCAATTCCCACGGTATCCGTATGTCCGTGGAACAAAAGTGTATCTGCCTTCCGCTCCTTTTCTCCCATCAGCAGTGCAAACACATTTCTCCGGTGCAGCACATCATCCTTTAATTCCTGCACGATCACCAGCTCTGGATGTTCCTTAAAATAAGGCAGTTCCCGGAGATACGTCTCAATAAAGACTCCAATCTCGCGCTCTCCCTCGGTGGTATTGATACTCGGTATCTCAACCATTCTCTTTGTCAGTTCTAAG
>CAVCFM010000237.1:0-8941 GCA_963601305.1 bacterium
GCTGTGCTCCAAGAAGTTGCCCACGATGGAACGCACGCTGATGTTTTCGCTGACACCCGGGATTCCAACCCGAAGGCAGCAGATACCGCGGACGATCAGCTCGATCTTGACACCTGCGGCAGACGCCTCATAGAGTGCCTCGATAATCCCCTGGTCACAGAGGGAATTCATCTTTGCCACGATGCGCGCCGGTTTTCCTTCTAAGGCATGCTTCGTCTCCCGCTCGATCAACTTCATGAAACGCTTGCGCAGCCAGATTGGCGCCACCACAAGCTCGTTCCAGGACAGCGGTTCCGAGTATCCGGAAAGCATGTTAAACACTGCGGTTGCATCTTCACCGATGGTCTCCTGACAGGTAAAAATGCCGCAGTCTGTATATAATTTGGCAGTGGAGTCGTTATAGTTTCCGGTGCCAAGATGCACATATCTGCGGATCCCGTCTTCCTCCCTGCGCACCACAAGTGCGATCTTGCTGTGCGTTTTTAAGCCCACAAGACCATAGATGACATGGCATCCGGCTTTCTCTAACTTTTTCGCCCAGACAATGTTATTTTCCTCGTCAAACCGCGCCTTTAACTCCACCAGCACAGACACCTGTTTCCCGTTTTCTGCCGCCTGCGCCAGTGATGCGATAATCGGCGAATTGCCGCTGACACGGTAGAGTGTCTGCTTGATGGCAAGCACCTCCGGGTCGTTCGCCGCCTGTCTGATAAAATCCACCACCGGGTCAAATGTCTGATACGGATGATGCAGCAGGATATCGCCCTTGCGGATCTCGTCAAAAATATTCTCGCCCGGCTCAATGCGCGGCACACGCTGTGGCACATATGGCTTGTTGCGCAGATGGTCACATCCCGGCAATCCGTACAGCTTCATCAAAAACGTCAGATCGATCGGACCGGAGATTTTAAAAATATCCTCCTCTGCCACCTTTAGTTCCTCTTTCAGGAAACGGAGCAGCTTGCTGTCAATTTTTTCCTCGACCTCCAGACGGATCACCTCTCCCCACTGGCGCATCTTGAGCTGTTTCTGGATCTCCTTTAACAGATCTGCCGCCTCGTCCTCGTCGATGGACAAGTCTGCATTTCGCATGATACGGTACGGGAACGCACAGATGATCTTGTTGTTTAAAAACAGCTTTCCGATATTTTTTTCAATGATCTGCTCCAATAAGATAAACGTCTTTTCCTCCGGGTCTTCCGATGGGATCTGGACTAACCGCGGCAGTCCGCCCGGCACCTGCACTGTTGCGAACTCCACAGATTCCTTTGCCTTTTTTTCTTTTTTATTCTCAAGCATCGCCGCAATGTTCAACGTCTTATTGCGGATCAATGGGAACGGCCGAGACGCATCCACTGCCATGGGTGTCAGCACTGGATAGACGTTCTCGTCAAAATACCGGTCCACAAACTGTGCCTGCTCCTCGCTTAATTTTTCAAATTCTTCTATAATATAGATTTTTTCCTTGCGAAGCAGAGGCTCTAAGGAACGGTTGTAAGTGTTGTACTGGTTCTCCACCAGTTCCCTGGTCCGGACATTAATCTGTGCCAGCTGCTCTGTAGCCGTCATACCGGCAATGTCGTGCTTGCGGTAATCGGCATGCACCATATCCTTCAGCGAAGCAACCCTTACCATAAAAAATTCGTCCAGGTTCGATGACGTGATACTGACAAATTTCAGACGCTCCAACAGCGGAATATTTTTATCTTTCGCCTCATTTAAGACCCGGTGATTAAATTTTAACCAGCTGAGTTCCCGGTTTTCATAATATTTTGGATTGTTAAATTCTTTTTTCTTATCCATAATTCCCTCCGGCTCTAAGCCATGCCTAGTTGTAAATCTTCTTTTCTTTGATGATTGGTTTGATGCTAAAAATATTCTCAAAATAAGACGTTTTTGCGTCGAACAATGCTTTTTCCAGCGCAATATCCTCCGCTGTCTCAATCGTAATGATGAGTTCTTTTCCGCGCACAGTGGCTTTGACGTTCCTAAACTTCTGCTTGTGGCTGCGGTCCATCGCATTTGCGACACGCAGAATGGCAGAGAGCTTTGCCACCACAAGATAACTCTCCTGGTCTAATTTGTCGGAGAGTTCCTCGTAAGGCACGAGCGGATGTGTGTTAAAAAGCACGGTATTCGCCACGATCTCCCGCTCAAGATGCGTCAGTCCGATAATCTCGCACGCCATGATGATATTGTAGGAGCACTCCGGAGCATTGGCGAGGCTGATGTATTTGCCGCAGTCATGGGTGATCGCCGCCACCTGTAAAAGGAGACGCTCCCTCGCACCAAGTCCGTGTTCCTTTTTCATGCTGTCAAAAATCAGCGTTGCCATATTGGTCAGCGCATCGATATGCGGGGAATAGCTCATATAGCGGTTCGACAGGCTCTTTGCCGCCGAGATGATATCCTCCTCAAAGTTGTGCTGGACTTTATAAATCTTGTTGCGCTCCGCATAATCGCAGGCAATTCCATCGCTAATGAGCATGCCGGGAGCCCAGATCATACCGGCGCCAAGCTGTTTTGCCATGCCCTTACAGATGATCATATACGGCACGATCAGCTCATCGTGTTCATTGGCAAGCCCCAGATCCTCGGAAATCTGCTCTAGTGTCTTTCGTCCAAGCTTTTCAAGATAATGGACAAAGCGCTCGCTCTCCACCAGGTTTGTGTTGTGCTTTTTCTCGACTCTGCGGGCGAGCTCCGTCACATAGTCACCGAGCAGTACCAGATACTCAATGTTTATCGTCTCCATATACATCGCCTTAAACACGGCAAGCTCCTTCTCGACCATCTCCTCAATCTGAAGCTCGTACTGTGCCAAGCTCTTGCTCTTATTGGAAAGCTGTTCCCGCATCCGCATGGTGCCAAGCCCAAGGTGCTGTGTGGTGACGACTTTTCCTTTGGAGAATACCGTAATCTGCAGTCCGGCGCCGCCTACGTCGACGACTGCCGCCCCGCGCTTTGTCATCTCATCGAATTCCTCCCGCATCGCCACGGACTTATAACTGATAAAACGATGCTCGGAGTTGCTTAAGACATGAACCTCCAACCCCGTTCTGATCTTAATCTGGTCAAGAATGAATAATTCATTGCCGGCGTTTCGCAGAACCGCAGCCGCATAAGCCTCATAGTGCTGCACCCGGTACTCTTTCATGATCCCGGTGAACTCGCTTAGCGTATTGCAGAGTGCCTCCACAAGCTGATACCCGATCTTCCCGGTAGAATAGGCATCCTTTCCCAATTCAATTCTTCGTCTGACATAATCGATCTCACGCATCTTTTTCTTGGCAGACAATTCAAAAATCTTGATGCTTACCTCATATGAGCCAATGTAGATGGCAGCAAATGTATCAATTCCCAACTCTATCCCTCCGTTCTACTGTAATCCCAGCAGATAATTGACAAACTGTTGTGCACATCTTCCGGATAAGCCGCCATGGGACAGCTCCCACTTGTTTGCCTCGGCAAAAAGCTGTTCCTCCTCCATCTCTATGCCGTTGCGCTTGGCAAGAGTGCGCACAATCTCCTGAAATTCTTTTTTGCCAGGTGCCCCAAAATAGATCGTAACTCCGAACCGGGCATACAGCGATAATTTTTCCTGCACCGTATCGGACGTATGCATATCCTCTCTGACCTCTTCCTTGTCCGAGAATGTCTCGCGGATCAAGTGTCTGCGGTTGGATGTCGCATAGATCAGTACGTTGTCCGGCTTTTTCTCAAGGCCGCCCTCGATCACTGCTTTCAGATACTTATATTCTATCTCAAATTCCTCAAAAGATAAATCATCCATATAGATAATAAATTTGTAATTGCGATTTTTAATCTGGGCGATCACATCGTTCAACTCGCCAAACTGATGCTTGTATATCTCGATCAGGCGCAGTCCCTGGTCGTAGTACTGGTTGGCGATTGCCTTGATGCTGGTGGATTTACCGGTACCGGCATCCCCGTAAAGCAGGCAGTTATTCGCTTCTTTTCCATGAACAAACGCCTCGGTGTTGGCGATCAGCTTCTGCTTTGCGATCTCATAACCCACAAGGTCGTCTAAACACACATGGGCGATATTGGTGATCGGCACGATCTGTGCGCCCCCTGCGACACGGAATGCCTTGTGAAGTCCCAGCTTGCCCACTCCGAACTCCCCGTAAAATCTGGTCACGGCACTTGCAAACTCCTCTGCGTCCGCTGCCTGCTCCAAGCTGACTGTAAGCTCCCGGATACGGTTTCGGATTCTCTTGTTAAACATTTTTCCACCCGCATCGGTGCCCTGATAGCAGAGAACCGCATCCATGCAGTCCACATGGAAATAGTCGCCAAGCATTCCCAGATCAAAGTCAAAGACATCCTTCATAATCGCAAAATCATGGGCTGCGATCTGGTTGATGGAGCCATCCACAGCGCCCCTGATCTCGCAGGCACGGCTGTAAGCATTTTCATTGTTCACCAGCAGAAACGCGATAAAATTGTGCCAGAGGTTTCCCTCAAATCCATGGCTTTCCGCCAGTTCCATCAGCCGCTTTAAGCAATCATAAAACAGCCCTTCCACATCTTCTTTGTTGTAGAATTCGTCCTTGTAGTGTTCCATGATCCAGGTGAAATCATAAAACAACTCGCCATTTTCAAACTTTTTATATAAGATTAAATTCTGTGTACTTCTCATGCTTTCTGCCTCTGTTTCTTAATAATTTCCAAGTATTTTTAACCGGATGCTCTCCTCGGAGAGTCCACGCAGCGCATTCTGCACTGCCGCATCGTTGAGATTGCCCTCAAAGTCCACGAAGAACCGGTACTCCCAGTTTTTACCTGCCACCGGTCTTGACTCGATATGGTTCATGTTAATTCCATTGTAGATAAAATGGGATAACATATGATACAGTGAACCACTCTCGTGCGGGATTTCAAAGCTCACGCTGATTTTTTTTGCTCCCTTGGTAAAAATCCGTCTGCCTGTCACGATGATAAAACGTGTGGCATTAGTCTTATTGTCCTGTATCCCCTCATCCAACACCTTCAGTCCGTAGATATCTGCGTTCAGGCGGTTTGCGATCGCCGCCTTATAAATCTTGCCGTCCTCTTTCACTTTCTGGGCTGCCATCGCCGTATTTTTTACACTGTGCTTCTCCCAGTCCCTGCGCGCTTCGAGGTAACCTGCACACTGCATCAGCGCCTGCGGATGGGAATAGACATCTGTGATGTCGGACAATTCGGCCTCCGGAAGTCCTAAGAGCGCATGGTTGATTTCTATAATCTGCTCCCCCACAATACAATGCTCATATTCCACCATCAGATCATAATTCTCTGACACAATTCCCGCGGAAGAATTCTCAATCGGCAGCACTGCGTAATCCGCCTTGCCCTGAGCGATCGCCTCCATGGCATCCCGCCAGGTCTCCACATGGTAGCTGTCTGCATCCGCGCCAAAATATTCCTTCAATGCCAGCTGGGTGTAGGCGCCCTCCACGCCCTGAAACACGATTCTTGCCTTGGAGTAATCCAACGCATCCACCTCGGTAAAATCCGGCTTTTCATAGATGCCATGCTCTGTCATCAGCTGATACTGGCGCTTTCTGCTGACCGACATGATCTGCTCGAAGAGCTCACGGATTCCATGCCGGTTAAACTCAGAGTCCGCCAACGCCGTCAATGTGGCAAGCTTCGACTCCTCGCGCTGTCTGTCAAACACCTTTTTTCCGGTTTCTATCTTATATGCCGCCACCTGACCGGCAATCTCCATCCGCTTCTGATATAATGAAACGATTTCTTTATCAATCACATCAATCTCGTCTCGCAATTCCAATAAATCTCTCATGGGTTCCCTCACTTCTTTTTTCTATTGTTTATACTATAGTATATTAACGTGTTAATGGCAAGTGACCCTTGAAACTTCTTGTGCAGAAATGTATAATTTTCATGGGAGGACATTACTTATGAAAAAACGACTAGCAATTATTATCACGCTCTTGATCCTGGCTTTCGCCATCGGATTCGGAGTCTACCATTACCTCGATACCAAGACCAAATTCAACGGCTCTTACGTCAACGGCAACACCGCCGGCAACCTTTATAATGAAGGTCTTTTCTGCGAATATGGAAATTACATCTATTTCGCAAATCCATCCGACGGCGGTAAATTATATTCCATGAAACAGGACGGTTCCGAGCTGACCTTAGTTTCTGACGATGTGGCAACCTACATCAATGCGGATGACAACTATCTCTACTATGTAAGAAACAATCCGGGCAGCGACGGTTCCAATTCTTTTTCATTCCTTGCGATCAACACCGACAGTCTGATCCGCGTAGATCACGACGGGGAACATGAATTGATATTAGATACCGCACCATCACTGTATGCTTCTCTGGTGGGTGATTATGTCTATTATATCCGTTATGATACTTCATCAGACACTTCATCACTCTACAAGGTTAAGCTTGATGGCTCAGAAAAGCAGCTGGTCCGGGATGACCCGTTTTTTACCTGCTCCACAAACGGTCAGTATATCTACTATAACGGTACCACAAACGACCATTATATCTGGCGCCTTGACACCAACGGGGATTCCGAGGGTATGCTCTACGGCGGCAACTGCTGGATGCCGGATGTGGTAGATGATACCACCGCCTATTTCATGGACTGCGACGACAACTACCGTCTCGCAAAGGTTGATCTGGCAAGCGGCGAGAAAACAACACTCTGCGATGACCGTATCGACTGGTTCAACGTGGACGGCGACGTCATCTATTTCCAGCGCTCTGACTCTGAAAATCCGGCGCTCTGCCGCATCAACACCGATGGGACCGGCTATGAGGAATTAGTTTCCGGCAATCACATGAACATCAATACGACTTCGGATCACATTTATTTCTGTGACTATTCTTCGGGTCAGATGTTTTCTCTGTCCACCGCAGCGGGTGCATCCCCGGAGGTATTTGCACCGGGAAAAGTTACTGAATAGGCAATTCCATCCGTTTCTTTCCATAAAAATACTCCGTGAGGTATTACATCCCCACGGAGTATTTTTTTACAGTGCCCTATCTGGCAATTTGCCCTACATCTTATTCTCTTGTTTATGCAAAATCAAACAGCGACAGCTGGTTCGACTCCGGCATATCGCCCAGCAGTCCTAAATCTCCCATCAGGTCAATGACCGTCTTTGTCGCCTTGCTTCTCTGACGGAAATCATCCTTAGATAAGAACTTGCCGTCCTTGGCAGCCTCAGCCACCGCAATCGCCGCATTGTCTCCCATTCCCTCAATCGTGTTAAGCGCCGGCATCAGTTTGCCGTCCACAATCTGAAAACGGTCCGGTTTTGCCCGGTAAATATCAATCGGCGTAAAGTCGTATCCGCGCGCATACATTTCCTGCACGATCTTCATATCGCGGTATACATCCTGCTCCTTTTTCGAGAGCGAATCCTTACGGCGCGTATAATCCTTGTAAAAATATTCCAGACGCTCCTTGCCCTGACACATGATCTCATAGTCAAAGCCGGTGGCACGGATGGAGAAATACGCAGCGTAATACGCCAGCGGATAATATACCTTGCAGTAAGCGATACGCCACGCCATCATAACGTAAGCGGCCGCGTGCGCTTTCGGGAACATGTACTTAATCTTCAGACAGGAATCGATGTACCACTCCGGCACTCCGTGTTCCCGCATCTCCGTCTTCCACTCTTCCTTCAGTCCCTTGCCCTTACGGACAGACTCCATGATCGTAAAGGAAAGCTCACTCTCAAGCCCCATCTGGATCAGATAGATCATGATATCATCACGGGTACAGATTGCGGTGGAAATCGTTGCCAGCCCCTGCTCGATCAATGTCTGTGCATTTCCCAGCCACACATCGGTTCCGTGTGACAGACCGGAAATACGGATCAGATCCGAAAATTCCTGCGGCTTGGCATCGATAACCATCTGCATCGCGAACTCGGTTCCAAACTCCGGGATACCTAAGCATCCCAGCGGAATTCCGTGAATATCGTCCGGCTCTACCCCCAGCGCCTTGGTGTTTTTAAAAAGAGACATGACCGTCTCATCATCCAGCGGGATCGTAACCGGGTCAATGCCGGTCAGATCCTGCAGCATACGGATCATCGTCGGATCATCGTGTCCGAGAATATCAAGTTTTAACAGGTTGTGGTCGATGGAATGGTAATCAAAATGTGTCGTTACCGTTGCCGTTGTCATATCATTTGCCGGATGCTGTACCGGGGTAAATGTGTTGATCTCCTCGCCCACCGGCAATACGACAATACCACCCGGATGCTGTCCCGTCGTTCTTCGCACGCCCACACAGCCCTGTACGATACGGTCTATCTCACAGTTGCGCTTTCGGATGCCGCGCTCCTCATAATAGTTCTTAATGTAACCGAATGCTGTCTTATCCGCGAGCGTACCGATCGTTCCCGCACGGAAAGTCTGCCCATATCCGAAGATAACCTCACAGTAGGCGTGCGCCTTACTCTGATACTCACCGGAGAAGTTCAGATCGATATCCGGCTCCTTGTTTCCCTTGAATCCAAGGAACGTCTCGAACGGGATGTCAAATCCGTCTTTTACCAGCTTCTTGCCGCATACCGGACATATTTTATCCGGCATATCACAACCGCTTCGTCCGGAAAATGCCTTGACCTCCGGTGAATCAAAATCACTGTATTTACAGAACTCACACCGGTAATGCGCCTGCAGCGGATTTACCTCCGTGATACCGGACATCGTCGCTGCAAACGAGGAACCGACCGAACCTCGTGATCCCACCAGGTATCCATCCTCGTTGGACTTCCACACCAGTTTCTGTGCAATGATGTACATAACGGCATATCCGTTGGAGATAATGGAGTTCAGCTCACGATCCAAGCGCTCTTTTACAATGGATGGCAACTCTTCTCCATACATACTGTGCGCCTTGGTGTAACAGATATCACGGAGCATCTGG
>CAVCFM010000238.1:0-2020 GCA_963601305.1 bacterium
GACAATTGCAGTGTGCGATGGCAAGTACCTTGTTCTCACAATCCTTGGTACGGGAGACCATATTTGCCACCATTTTCTCCAGGGCACGGTTCATGCCCCTTGCCTGATCCAGCTGGCAGATAGCGCCCTCTTCCGTGGAGCCCATCACCGGCTTGATATTCAACGTGTTGGCGATAAATGCCTTTAAGTTGGTGAGGCGTCCGTTCTTGCGCAGTGTATCCAGTGTCTCAAGCACAAAATAGGTGTTCATGCTGTCTAAATATGCCTCTGTCTCTGCCACAACATCCTCAAAGGAAAGACCAGCCTCCTCCTTTTCCTGTATCTTTAATGCGATCAACGTCTCGCCGATGGATGCGGATTTGGAGTTGAATACATGGATCTTCTTGCCGTCCTCATGCTCTTCCTCGTAAAGGTTCTTGCCGAGTACCGCGCTGTTGTAAGAGCCGCTCAGCTTGCCGGAAAGTGTCACCACATAGACATGTTCTGCCTCTCCCTCGTATGCACGCATATATTCATCCGGTGCAGGGCAGGAAGACTTCGGACACATGATGCTCTCGCGCACTCTCCGCAGAAAATCCAACTGATTAAATGTCTCGTCATCCCGGATGCGGTAACCGTCAACCTCAAGCTCTAATGAAACCGTTGAAAAATGTCCATCCTGTTTTAATTCCTCCGGCAGTTCTCCACAGCTGTCCACAATAATCTTATACATACTCCACCAACCCTTTCCATACTCTTATTATCTGACAAGTTATTAAAAATTATATAAGTTGTTTTTATTTTCCATCTAACGTAGTTTTTATTACTACGTGATATTAACATAAAAACCTCTATTTGTATAGAGGTTTTTTCTAAAAACTTTATTAAAAACTAAATGTAAGGATGTTCTGATCCTTGTCTTCAATATAATAGAGGTTGGTAATGCCCTCACAGTAATCCGCAATCTTTTGCTCTTCAATAAAATAGCTGCGGTACTGCGCGTAAAGCTCCTCGGTAGCAAACTGCATGGAGAGTACGGTATCTCCCGTCTGATATGCCGACCGGCACCAGTCTCCCACGATATCCGGACTCCATTCGGTAACATATCTTCCCTCGCGCACATAATAGTTATCAGCCATCGCCGTGCACTCCGGCAACGGGAAATAATCGCTGGGCTCATGCGTCTTGGTCAGAGCCTCCGTCGTAACTGCAAAGTAATTGTAATTGATATATTTTGCAGTTCCAAGCTGCTCATTCGTGTAGGTGGAGCTGCCCCACGTAGTGTCCATGTAGTAATACGCTTCGTCAAGCTTTACCAGATTCCAGGCATGCGCTGCGCCCTCCGCTTCCCCGGTGATGATTGCGCACTCGATGCCAAGCTTGTCAAGAAGATACTGGGTTGCGCTGGCATACCCCTGGCACACCGTCTGCCGGTTTAAAAACACACTGATAATATTCTGATTGTCCGCCGCTCCCGTCACATAATCCACATTTGAGACAAGATAGTCAAACACATATCGCGCTTTTTCATAATCACCGGCTGTCACAGATATCCCGCCGAGGATCTCATCCACCACCGCATCAATCTGCGTCTGCACCTGCTCCTGCTCCTCTGCCGTCATCGTATACTGTGGTGCAAATTCAAGCTCGATCAATGTATCGCCCTTGGTGTACTGCGTGTAGACATATCCCGTTGTCCAGAAAATGCCGCCGTGGTCTGCAAACACCGCCTTGTAAGCCTTATCTAACACCTGATTGTCCAGAGTGCTCACCGACGCTTTCTCCTCGTGTGCCATCAGCGTCTGATACACCTCATCGTAGACCTGCCTGGTCTCCTCATCCAACGTCTTGTACGCATACCCTCTGCTATTTTGGGCTGAAACTGCATCTTCGGTATTCCCATCTCCAGCTGCATCTTCCCCGCCAGAGCTGGCGGTGCCAGCTTTGGCGGTGCCGTTTTCGGCGGCGCCATCTCCGCCGTTTTCGGCGGTGCCGTCTCCGGCATAAGCGCTCTCCTGCTCTCCGCCGTTTTCCTCCTGCG
>CAVCFM010000238.1:2030-5426 GCA_963601305.1 bacterium
CCTCATCGTAGACCTGTCTGGTCTCCTCATCCAGCGTCTTGTACGCATATCCTCTGTCATTCTGGATAGAGGCTGCCTCTGTCGCAACATCTTCCCCGCCAGCTCTGGCGGTGCCATCTCTGGCGGTGCCGTTTTCGGCGGTGCCGTCTCCGTCTCCTGCGGCGTTGTCTCCGCCGTTTCTATCTCCGGCGGTGCCGTCTTCGGCGATGCCGTCTCCGGCATAAGCGCTCTCCTGCTCTGCGCCGTTTTCCTCCTGTGTGACTTCGCTATGCGTCTCAAGCTTCTGCAGCAATCCCTGCGGCAGAAGTTCTTCCGGCGCATATCGGGAAACTACCAGAAGCCCTAACAATAAGGCTCCGGTAACTCCCCAGATTCTTCTGGCTCTCTTCAAATCACTTCTCCTTCATGCTGTCTGTGCGCTTTTTGTCCATTACAGTGAAAAATATCTGGCAACCAGATCGTAAAGTGCCTGCTGGTCCTTCGTTCCCATCAATTCTCTTGCAGAGTGCATCGCAAGCAGCGGCACACCGATATCCACAGTTTTTACCGGAAGCAGTGCGGAAGCGATCGCACCCAGTGTTCCGCCGCCCACCATATCGGAGCGATTGACAAATTTCTGATAAGCGATATCTCCGCTCTCACAGATCTGCTGCACGATGGAGACAGACTCACAATCCGTCGCATAGGACTGGGAACTTGCCTCTTTGATGCAGACTCCGGCGCCGAGTACCGGCTTGTTGGTAATGTCCATTTTTCCAGGCTGATTTGGATGAAGGCCATGTGCCACATCCACCGAAAGGATCATGCTCTGGTAGAGATCACTCTCCATGGTCTTCTCGTGTCCACACTCTTTTAAGATGCGGATCAGCATATCGTGCAGTAAGATCGATGCTGCGCCCTGCTTGCTTCTGCTGCCGATCTCCTCGTGGTCAAACAGTGCGATCAGGTTGATGCCCTCTTTTCGCTCATTCTGTAAAATCGCTGAGGTAAGCGCTGCGCAGGAGGTGAGGTTGTCCAGACGCGGGGAGGAGATAAAATCGTCATCGATTCCCACAAACGCAGGCTGCTCGTTGCAGAATACCGTCAGCTCAAAATCGAGAATGTCTTCCTTTGCCACCCCAAGCTCTTTTGCGAGGAAGTTAAGGAAATAGTCTGCCTTCTTCTCCTCTTCCGGGATCATGCCAAGCACCGGCAGCATATCCGTCTGCTTGTTTAACTCCACACCCTTGTTCACCTCGCGGTTCATATGGATCGCAAGGTTTGGAATGGTCAGCAGATTTTTGTCTGAGACAAATTTGCGGATATCCGGCACAAACGGATTCTCCCCGCGGACTGCCACACGTCCTGCTATGCCCAGCGTTCTGTCCAGCCAGGTATTTAAGATCGCACCGCCGTACACTTCCACATTGACCTGTGCGTAACGGTTTGCCACCACATCCGCAGACGGTTTGATGCGCAGGCACGGAAAATCTGTGTGCGCTGCCGCAATACGGATCATAGGCACCTTTGTCTCGCTCCAGTCCTCGCCGACGGTAAAAGCGAACAACGTGGTGTCATGATGATTGATATAATATCTGCCGCCCGCTGCAAGGCTCCATGGTTTTTCATAGGAAAGCTCCGTAAATCCGCCATTTTTCAGACGTTTCTCACAGGATGCCACCGCCTGTACCGGGGACACACCCTCTTTTAATAAATCAAATAAAACTTCTATCTCACTCATACTGTTTGTCCTTTCTTGTGTTTCCAAAATTTGCTCATCGGCAGCTGGTCTCTATCACATCCGCCAATGCCCACCCCAGTATACCATTTTCTGACCGGATTTGTCATTGTATTTCGCCCGCCTCTACGATATACTTATAAGTAATTGTAAAAATACAAGCGAGGATGAGATCATGGTTGCACTTGAAATAACAGAAATCAAGGATTTTATGAATAAACTTCTCTGTCAGGAAACATTTGACAATTTTCTGCTGAAGGAGGCCACCATTGTGGGAAACGCCTCCTGGAACGTGGACGGCACGATCACACCTGGCTTTTATTCCGAGGACAAATTAGAGACTGAAGGGCTTAGCGGCATGCAGTTTCTTCCGTTTTCCAGACTGCGGCAGCAGTGCTTTTCCCTGATTAAGGGAAAGCGCACTCCTTCTTATTTTAAGTTTATTTTTCTGCTCTCCCCCACAAATCTTGCGCGGACCTTGGAGCAGACGCACAGTTCGTTTTCCCCATCGGATATCACAGGGCTGTTTTTGAACTTAAAATTTCAAAATGGTAAGTTGCTGCTAACCACCGGCATCTCCTACCGCATTTTTTCTACCGATAAATCCTTAGAACAGGAGTGGGACGCCCTGGTAAAACGCTTTCTGAAAAATCATGAGATTAGTTTCAACGAACTTTAATTTAGCACTTTACAATTCTAAATTATTATGTTATAGTACCAATAGCTATAGTTAGAACTATAGTCAGTATTATGTTTTGGAGGTACTTTTTGATGAAAGGTACAGTTAAATGGTTCAACAACCAAAAAGGTTACGGATTCATTTCTGATGAAGCAGGAAATGACGTATTCGTACATTACTCAGGACTTAACATGGAAGGATTCAAATCCCTCGAGGAAGGTGCTGCAGTAGAGTTCGAAGTTGTAGAAGGTTCCAAAGGACCACAGGCTACTAACGTAACTGTAGTAAAATAATTTTACTATCTAGCTTTAATCTAGTTTCATGTACCTTTTTCTTTAAATAGAACTTGTTTTTTATTTCTTGATTAAGATATTGTAAACCACGGATTTAGAAAAGAGTGTCGGGCAACCGGCACTCTTTTTTATATGCGTACCTCGCGGAACGGAAGTTAATGCTTCGCATACCGCTTCAGGCAGCCTGCCAAGGCAGGCATAACTGGCATGATTAAATTTCTTTAAACTGGCATTTTCAATTAGTCCAGTCAAGTACTATGATAATTGCAGAGTTTTTCACGTTAACGGGACAAAGCATAAAATACGCACGATACCGTGCAGAAATGAGGAGTATCATTATGAATGAAACAACATCTGCAACCAGCAAAAAATTAAGTGTCACCGGCGATGACATCCGTTTTCTCACCATCACCGCCCTGTTCATCGCACTGACCTATCTGTTTACCGCTTTTATCAATGTGCGCCTGCCGATTGGCGCCAACGGCGGTCTGATCCACCTAGGCAATGTACCGCTTTTCCTGTGTGCCATTATCTTTGGCAAAAAGAGCGGTGCCATCGCCGGAGGTGTCGGCATGGGACTGTTTGACCTGCTCTCCGGCTGGACGGCATGGGCGCCATTTACTTTCGTCATCGTAGGTCTGATGGGCTTTGCAGTGGGCGCCATCACAGAAAAGCATCACGGTTTTGGATGGAATGTGCTGGCTATC
>CAVCFM010000239.1:0-8554 GCA_963601305.1 bacterium
CATTAGAAAGATATAACAGCTGACTTTAAGAAAAGAGTTGAATTGGGGAAACACATTTCCCCAATTCAATGTACAGGTCTGGCAAATTTTTTGCCAGACCTGTTTTTCTCTCAGCGGACAGTACACTCAAAGGGCAGTGCCGGAATTCCGGCGCTGTTGAAAAGGTTCACCTTATAATAATTCGTCTTTGCAAAGCGAAGGCAGATGGGTGCCTCGGACAACCCGGCAAAGGAAAGCGTGATGCTATCACCTGCAACATCAGACGAAGATGGAATAAGCGACTCCCCGTCCTGTGTGATGGAAAGGGCTGAAATCTCTGACGTATCGCCTGAGAGCCTAAGTCCGTCGTAGGCGTAGTCGAATGTTAATGTGACGGTGTTGCCTGCCCTTGTCGCAGAGCGAAGGCGTGGAGCCTCGCAGGGGACATCACAGCCGTACACATGGTGCTCTGCCAGCAGGGCAAGACGCCTGCCGACCTCGCGTTTTTCCTTGGGATGGATGTCCTCATACATGCCGATGTCGTTGATGGATGCCATGGCGGTATGGGGAACGTGCTGCGATACCCAGTCCTGTTTGTCACGCAATACGGGATAATTTTCGCCGGTGCAGGTCAGCCATTTTTCAAAAGGTGCGATCTGCACGAAGAGAAACGGCAGATCGGGGTCGCGGAACGTGTCTCTCCAGCACTGGATCAGCTGGCACATCATGGTGTCGTAGATCTGTGGGTGGCAGGAATCGGATTCCCCCTGATACCATAAGATGCCTTTTATGGTAAATGGGGCGATCGGCAAAACCATCGTCTGATACAGACCACATGGGCGGTAGTGGTGATACGGCCCCATTGGCAGGAGCGGCTCATCTGAGTGTTGCAGCTCCCATTCTTTTTGCTCGGACTCGGACAGACCGTACATGACGGAGCGCCATTCCAACTGGTGGTGATAGTCGTCCTCGTACTCCCAGCCTAAAAGGCTCTCAGCTTTTAACTGCTCTGTGGGGCAGGAGGCGAGGGCTTTGTTGTATTCGTCCAGCCAGATGCGAAGAGGGTCCTCTGACAGGTAAGACTCGACCATCCAGGCGCAGGCAGGGGTTCCGCCCCAGTTGCAGCCGATGACCCCGACGGGAATGTGTAAGTCTTCTTCAAGGCTGCGGGCAAAATAGTAGCCGGGGGCAGAAAAAGACGCCCACGCCTCGTCCTGTTCGAAAAACCAGTAACCGCTGTCGTAAAGCGTGCGCTCCTGCCCGGCGAATGCGATCCTTGGGACATTGAACATGCGGATGTCCCGGCAGAATGGCTGTTGTCTGGTCTCGTTCCAGTGGGCATCGTAGCGCAGAAAATATTCCATATTCGACTGTCCGGAGGCAATCCAGATATCTCCCATGGTGATATCTGTGAGTGTGACCTCCGGGGTCTGTTCCCCATCCAGATAGATGGACAGCGTCAGATCTTCTCCTTCATTTACCGCAGGAAGATGGACGCCAAAGGTGCCGGCGTTACTCTCTGTAACTGTCTCTGTTCCGGCAAATACAATGCGTATCTTAGCGGAAATGCTGCATTTTCCCCAGATATAGATCGGTTTTTCGCGTTGCAGCATCATGTGATTTTGAAAAATTGCGGGTAATGTAATTTTTGACATATAAAAACTCCTCCTGTGGTTCATTTTGGTCTATATCAGATGGGAAGTCAAGTGTCTGGCGGGCGTAAGTGTGCGGCAGATGCACACTTTTTTTGAAAAAAATAAAGGAAATAACAAAAAGACACAGAATTATAATAAATGTGAGTTCTTTTTTACTTAAGAACAGTGTGACCTGTTATCAGAAAGAGGAGAGATACATGTCGATACGAGAAGAAATTGAGCGAATGGAAGCAGAGACATTAAGTCCGTATGCCACTTTAAGCATCCATTCCAAGGGAAGGGATGTGCCGGAGGAGCCGTGCGATATCCGGCCGGTTTTTCAGAGAGACCGTGACCGTATCCTGCACTGCAAGGCATTCAGACGTTTGAAAAATAAGACGCAGGTGTTTCTGACACCGAAGGGAGACCACTACCGGACGAGGCTCTCCCACACGCTTGAGGTGTCACAGAACGCCAGAACCATCGCAAAGGCGCTGCGGCTGAACGAAGATCTGGTTGAGGCGATTGCGCTGGGACATGATATGGGACATACCCCGTTTGGCCATGCGGGGGAGATGGTGCTAAATGAAGTGGCATCCATCGGATTCCGCCACAACGAACAGAGTGTCCGTATCGTGGAAAAGTTAGAGAAGGATGGAAAGGGATTGAACCTGACCTGGGAAGTGCGGGATGGAATTTTAAATCATCAGTCCCGGTCGATCCCGCATACATTAGAGGGAAAGATTGTCAGACTTTCTGATAAGATTGCTTACGTGAACCATGATATAGACGATGCGATCCGGGCGCAGGTGCTGCGGGAGGAGGATATTCCGTTAGAGCTGCGCAAGACCCTGGGATTTGATACCAGACAGCGGCTGAATACACTGATACATAATATTATCATGAACAGCAGGGACAAGGACGACATCGTCATGTCAGCTGAGGTGCAGGAGGCAATGTTTGACCTGCGCAAATTTATGTTTGAAAATGTTTACAATAATCCGGTGGCGAAAGGGGAAGAGGTAAAAGCCAAAGCGATGCTTAAGCAGCTGTTTTACTTCTATATGGACCACACGGATTTCCTGCCGGATAAGTTTTTGCGGATGATGGACGAGGGAGAGAGCGAGGAGCGGGTTGTCTGCGACTATATTGCAGGAATGACCGACCAGTATGCCATCACCAAGTTCAGCGAGTATTTTCTGCCGCAGGCATGGCAGGTAGACGGGTATTGATCGGACGGACAGAGAAAGAGGAGCGATAGAAGATGCCATATTTTTCAGATGAGATAATAGAAGAAGTGCGCTCCCGGAACGATATTGTGGATGTGATATCCCAGTATGTGCGTCTCACCAAGAAGGGCAGCACCTATTTCGGACTGTGCCCATTTCATAATGAAAAGACAGGATCATTTTCCGTCTCGCCGAATAAGCAGATGTATTATTGCTTCGGCTGTGGCGCAGGCGGCAATGTGTTTACGTTTTTGATGCAGTATGAGAATTTTACCTTTGGAGAGGCGATGGAGACGTTGGCGGAGCGTTCGGGTGTGGAACTGCCCAAGCAGGAGATGAACGCGGCGCAGCGCAGGGAAGCGGATAAGAGAGCCAGACTTCTTGAGATCAACAAGGAAGCGGCGAAGTACTTTTTTATGCTGCTTCGGAATGAGCGCGGCAAAAATGCCTTGGCTTATTTCAGAAAGCGGGAATTGTCGGATGAGACGATCAAAAAGTTCGGACTGGGTTATTCGGACCAGTACAGCGATGATCTCTACCGTTATCTGCGGTCGAAGGGATACGAGGACGAGATCCTAAAGGAGTCTGGTCTGGTTACCATCGATGAGCGGAGAGGTGGATACGATAAATTCTGGAACCGGGCGATGTTCCCGATCATGGATGTGCACAACAAAGTGATCGGATTCGGCGGGCGTGTGATGGGAGACGGCGAGCCCAAGTACTTAAATTCGCCGGAGACAAAAATTTTTGATAAGAGCCGCAATCTTTACGGTCTTAATTTTGCGAGGAGCACCAAGAGACAGCAGCTGTTGTTGTGCGAGGGATATATGGATGTCATTGCGCTGCATCAGGCGGGCTTTGACAATGCGGTGGCATCTCTTGGAACTGCGCTTACCAGCGGGCATGCCAATCTGCTCAAGCGCTACACGAAGGATGTGTATCTGACCTACGACAGCGACGGCGCCGGTGTCAAGGCTGCGCTGCGTGCAATCCCGATCCTAAAGGAAGTTGGGATTACCACGAAGGTCATCAACATGCGTCCCTACAAGGACCCGGATGAGTTTATCAAGGCGCTCGGTGCAGAGGAATACCAGAAGCGGATTGATGCGGCAGAGAATAGCTTCATGTTTGAAATCCGTATTTTAGAGCAGCAGTACGATATGCATGACCCGGAGGGCAAGACCGCGTTTTATAATGAAGTGGCGAGAAAGCTGTGTGGTTTTACTGAGAAGTTAGAGCGGGATAACTATGTGGATGCCGTGGCGCAGAAATATATGTTGGCGGCATCGGATCTGCAGCGGTTAGTCAACCAGATGGGCATGAAGATCGGCCTTACGGCAGACAGCGGCAGAGGCAGATCCTATAGCGGCGGTGAGTCTGGCGAGAGCATGGCGCAGGCAGCGGAGGCACAGAACGGCAGACGCGGCAAAAAAAAGGAAGATGGTATGATGCAGTCCCAGCGGCTGCTCTTAACCTGGCTGATCGAGAACACGGGATTGTTCGAAAAGATCAGCAAATATATCACACCGGAGGATTTTACCGAGGAGCTGTACGCAAAGGTTGCAAGAGAACTTTTTACACAGTACGAGCAAAACGGTGGCGTGAATCCGGCGAGAATTGTCAGCATGTTCGAGAATGAGGAAGAACAGCGCGAAATAGCGGGGCTGTTTAATGCCAGAATTCACGATGTGGAGACAAAAGAAGACAGGGAAAAAGCGTTAAAAGAGACGATCATCCGTGTCAAAGAAAACAGCATCAAGTATCGGGGAGACCATTTGGCGCCTACCGACATGGAGGGCCTGATGAATCTGGTGCAGGAGAAGAAGGCTTTGGGAGAGCTGCAGAAATTGCGTATTACAATGGATTAAATTCCAAATTTAAGGACAAAATAGTAACGAACTATGAGAGGATGAAACAAAATGGCAAAAAAGAAAGAAAACGGTGCAGAAAATTCAGAAGTTTTAAAGGAAACTAAGGCAGAAAATGTAAAGAATGGGCAGGAAACTGCAGAAAATTCCATGGAAAAATTCCAGGAGAAGTTAAGAGAGCTTCTTGCATTGGCTAAGAAGAAAAAGAATATGCTGGAATATCAGGAAATCAGCGATTTCTTTGCAGACATGAACTTGGATGCTGAGCGCTTCGATAAAATTCTTGAATTTTTGGAGGCAAACAATATCGATGTCCTTCGTATCACAGACGATGATGCGGACGATGATATGCTTCTTGAGGTGGAAGAGGAAGAAGAGATCGAGATGGAAAAAATCGACCTCTCCGTTCCGGACGGCGTATCCATCGAGGACCCGGTGCGTATGTATTTGAAGGAGATCGGTAAGGTTCCGCTTCTTTCTGCTGAGGAGGAGATCGAGCTTGCAAAGCGTATGGAGTTAGGTGACCAGGAGGCGAAGAAGCGTCTGGCAGAGGCAAACTTACGTCTGGTTGTAAGTATCGCAAAGCGTTATGTGGGACGTGGTATGTTGTTCCTTGACCTGATCCAGGAAGGTAACCTGGGACTGATCAAAGCGGTAGAAAAATTCGATTACCGCAAGGGATACAAATTCTCTACCTACGCAACATGGTGGATTCGTCAGGCTATCACAAGAGCTATCGCAGACCAGGCGAGAACGATCCGTATTCCGGTTCATATGGTTGAGACAATCAACAAGCTGATCCGTGTTTCCAGACAGTTACTTCAGGAGTTAGGACGTGAGCCAAGCCCGGAAGAAATTGCAGCAGAGATGAACATGCCGGTGGAGCGTGTGCGTGAGATCTTAAAGATTTCCCAGGAGCCGGTTTCCTTAGAGACCCCGATCGGTGAGGAGGAAGACAGCCATTTAGGTGACTTTATCCAGGATGACAATGTGCCGGTACCTGCAGATGCAGCAGCATTTACACTGTTAAAAGAGCAGTTGGAGGAAGTGCTTGGCACACTGACCGAGCGTGAGCAGAAGGTGCTTACTCTTCGTTTCGGTCTTGAGGACGGAAGAGCCCGTACCCTTGAGGAGGTAGGAAAAGAGTTCAACGTTACCCGTGAGCGTATCCGCCAGATTGAGGCAAAGGCATTGCGTAAACTGCGTCATCCGAGCAGAAGCCGCAAATTAAAAGACTATTTGGAGTAGTACATGGTTAAGATATCAAAGCGATTAGAGACAGTGGCTTCTCTGGTGACACAGGGCGGCGTGCTGGCGGATGTCGGCACAGATCATGGATATGTACCGATCTATCTGTTGCAGCAGCACCGCATTGCGCGGGCGATAGCGATGGATATCGGGATCGGCCCGCTGGAGCGTGCAAAAGAACATATTGTCATGTACGGAATGGAGCAGTACATAGAGACCAGGCTGTCTGACGGTGTCGCAGCGTTAGCGCCAGAGGAAGTGGATTCTATTGTGATCGCCGGCATGGGCGGCGGTCTGGTGATCCATATTTTAGAGGATGGAGAGTCTGTGTGCCGGGCGGCGAAGGAGCTGATCTTGCAGCCGCAGTCGGAACTTGAGAAGGTGCGGGATTATCTAAACCGCGCCGGGTATGTGACGATGGCGGAGGATATGGTATTTGAGGATGGCAAGTACTATCCGATGATGCGGGTCCGCTATGATGCGGCGGAGACTTCGGAAAGCCGTCTGGAGGATAGCGCAGAGCCGTCGCAGAGCCGTCTGGAGGATAGCGCAGAGCCGTCGCAGAGTGATGAATATTTCGTCTTCTGCCGGTATGGCAGAGGGCTGTTAGCGCAGAGGCATCCCGTGTTACAGGAATATCTGAACCGGGAGAGGCAGATTTTAGAGCAGATTCTTGGCAACTTAAAGAATCAGGAGAAGACCGGGCAGATCACAGCAAGAATCAGTGAGGTGGAAGAAAACCTCCGATTAAATAAAAAGGCAGGGGAATTTTATGAGCAGTGATATGGTAACGCTTAAGATTATGGGTGAGGAGAAGCAGTACCCGAAGGGGACAAGCTTCTTTGATGTGGCAAAAGAATATCAAAAGCAGTATGAGGACGACATTGTGCTGGTCGTCTACAACAACAGGCTGCGGGAACTGAAAAAAACGATGGAGCGGGACGGTGAGCTCGCGTTTGTCACAACCGCAGATAAGACAGGAAAAAAGACATACCGCAGAAGTGTCACGCTGTTGATGCAGAAAGCCGTGTGCAACCTCTGGGGAGACGACGGTGTGACCGTCCGCGTTATGTATTCCCTGGGACAGGGCTATTACTGTGAACTTCGGGGAAAGAACGAGACGGGAGATTACCGTGTGGCAGTGGACGGCGATAAGATCGCGGCGATCAAAGCTGAGATGCAGCGTCTGGTGGAGGCTGATCTTGAGATTGAGAAGCGCAGCATGAACACAGACGATGCGATCGCACTGTTCCATGAGCTGGGCATGACTGATAAGGAAAAGTTATTCCGCTATCGCCGCAGCTCCCGCGTCAATATCTATGTCCTTGACCACTATAAGGATTACTTTTATGGATTTATGGTGCCGTCTACCGGTTATCTGCGCTGTTATGATGTCATCACCTACGAGGATGGCTTTATGCTGCTGTTCCCGGATAAAAATACCAGAGAAGTGGCAGAGTTTCATCCTTCCGGCAAGCTGTTTTCCACATTAAAGAAGTCAAGAGAGTGGGGCAAGATGCTGGAGATCGACACGATAGGTGCGCTTAACGATGCGATCGCCCAGGGACGTATGCAGGAGATTATCCTGACCCAGGAGGCATTATTCGAGGAGCGTATCGGACAGCTGGCAGAATCCATTGTGAAATCAGAGAATAAAAAGTTTATCATGATCGCCGGTCCTTCCTCCTCCGGTAAGACCACATTTTCACACCGCCTGTCCATCCAGCTTGCGGCGAAGGGATTAAAACCGCATCCGTTCCCGTTAGACGACTATTATGTGGATCGTGCGCTCTGCCCGCGGGATGAAAACGGCGAGCTGGATCTGGAATGTCTGGATGCTCTGGACGTGGAGCTTTTTAACCACGATATGAATGAGCTGCTTGCCGGAAAGCGTGTGAACCTTCCGATTTTTAACTTTAAGACCGGAAAGCGGGAATATAAGGATAAGATCATGCAGCTTGGACCGGATGATGTCTTGGTTATCGAGGGAATCCATGGACTGAATGACAAGCTGTCCTACTCGCTCCCGACAGAGAGCAAGTACAAAATCTATATCAGTGCGCTGACACAGTTGAACATCGATGAGCACAACTGCCTGCCGACGACCGACGGGCGTATGCTGCGCCGGATCGTAAGAGATGCCAGAACCCGCGGCACATCAGCAAAAGAGACGATTGCCATGTGGGATTCCGTGCGCAGAGGCGAGGAAAAATATATCTTCCCGTTCCAGGAAGGGGCAGATACGATGTTTAATTCGGCATTGATCTATGAGCTGGCAGTGTTAAAGCTCTATGCAGAGCCATTGCTGTTTGCCATCGACAAGGATTGCCCGGAGTACATCGAGGCGAAGCGGCTGCTCAAGTTCTTAGATTATTTTCTGCCGATGCCGGGGGACGGCATCAACCAGAACTCCATTATCCGGGAGTTTATCGGCGGATCGTGCTTCAATGTTTAGAAAGTGCTTTACAGAAAAAAAATAACCATGTATAATAACAATCTGAAATAAGTAGGACAAATGATCGCGGCTTCTCCGTATGGAGGAGGTGAGGAAAGTCCGGGCTTCACAGGGCAGGATGCCGGATAACGTCCGGTGGAG
>CAVCFM010000240.1:0-7305 GCA_963601305.1 bacterium
CATGAGATACCATGCGTATCGTACCGACCTTCGCTTCTATCTTATAGATATAGAGGATATTGTTGCCCTCGCGCTGTACTAAATGTACCGCCTCTCCGCTCAGATCAGAAAGGCGCTCCAGATACGGCTTTGCAATCTGCAAAATATCCATACGCTCCAAAATCTTGCCCGCCATATTTACCACCTTGTAGGTGAGCATATATTTTTGCGTACTCTCATCCTGCTTCGCGTAGCCCATATAAATAAGAGACATCAGCAGACGATGCACTGTACTTTTATGTAGTCCCAGTGCGCCGCTAAGCTCCATCAATCCCATCTCTCCGTTGTCCGCAAGCATCTCCATCACCTGAAAAATACGCTCTGCCGACTGCACCGGGTTTTTTGTTTCTTTTTCTTCTGCCATGACACATTATGCCTTTCTAATTCCGTCTTCCTGTTTGCAGTTTCACAATCCAATTCGCTGTTCCGCATTGTGAAACTCATTAAAAATGATAACAGACCTGTCATAAAATGTCAATTGCTTATTTTCTCCAGCACTCCCCGAAGCGGATAAAACAGGATGCTGCACAAGATAAAATTAGAGACGCCGTGGATCAGGTCGTACGGAATACCTGCAACCCACCAGGTAAAAGCAGCCGCCGGTCCTCCCACAAACAGGTAGACCAGTGAACAGAGTGCTCCGAACATCAGACCAAACGCGCCCGATAAAATCGAAAACACCCAGACCGACCGCTGTCTGCGCAACAGATAGGTAATACCCGCCAAAAGCGGCCACACGTACAGGTACATGATCCACCAGAGTCCAAACCCGTACCAGCAGCCCTCCAAAAATACAAAGGCTGCCAGCACATAGGGCATTTTGTTGCCAAAATACAGGGTATACAAAATGATCAACAACGTCACAAGCTCCACATTCGGCAGAAAGGAGAGCGCATATTTTGCCACCTCAAGGGTTGCTATCATCATTCCCATCAGCGCTATATCGCTGGCTTTTAACTGCTTTTTCATTATTCTGCAAGCGTGTAGACAATCTGATAGGTCTGTCCATCTTCGATCGGCTGGGTATCGATCCCGTACTCACAGTAAGCGCCGTCGACATAAAATGCCCAGTAAGCGCCGTTTGTGCTGTAGTCTGCCGTAAGTCCGTTCACAGTATCCACCATCAGTCCGTACTCACTCTCCGTGCCCTCAACCGAAAGACCTTCCGTCTCCTCCAATGCCTGGCGCAGATACTCGGCGTCTGTGTCCACCGTATAAGTCGTGGTTGTTCCCGCATCGTCTGTCACCTCGATTGTAAGGGTTTTATCCCCGCTCACCCCCTTCGGTCCAAACGCTGCATATACCACACCGAAAAGAACTGCCACCGCCACAAGCACTGCGACTGCCAGTATGATTTTCTTTTTTGAATCCGGTCTTGTCTCTGTCATTTTAATTCCTCCATTTATCATGTATGATTTTCACCTCGGAAGTCTATCATAGACACTGTAAAACTGCAAGAAAAATCAGTTGACAAGCCCCCCTCAAATGTTATAATGAGAATGAAAATGTACCATTTTATGAAACGATGTTTCGTATTATGGAACATAAGTTCAGGTTTACGAATAAAGCAGAAGAAATAAAGGAGAGAAATCATGAACAAAGTATTAGAAGAGTTTTCCAAGATTGGTATTATCCCGGTTATCGCACTGGACAACGTAGAGGATGCAGCACCTTTAGCAAAAGCATTATGTGATGGTGGTCTTCCATGTGCAGAGGTTACATTCCGTACCGCAGCAGCTGAGGAGTCTATCCGCATCATGTCTGAGCAGTTCCCAGAGATGTTAGTAGGTGCAGGTACCGTTCTTACAACCGAGCAGGTTGACCGTGCCGTAAACGCAGGTGCAAAATTCATCGTCAGCCCAGGTTTAAATCCAAAGGTTGTAAAATACTGCGTAGAAAAAGGTATTCCGGTTACTCCAGGATGCTCTAATCCAAGCGACGTTGAGGTTGCTATCGAGTTAGGACTTGAGGTTGTAAAATTCTTCCCAGCTGAGGCAGCAGGCGGACTTAACATGATCAAATCCATGGCAGCTCCTTATACAAAGATGAAATTCATGCCAACCGGCGGTATCAACGCTAAGAACCTTACCAACTACCTTGACTTCAAGAAGATCATCGCTTGTGGTGGTTCCTGGATGGTAAACAAAGACATGATCGCTGCAAAAGACTGGGATGGCATCACAGCTCTTACAAAAGAGGCTGTTGCTACCATGTTAGGCTTCAAATTATTACACGTTGGTGTAAACAACGCTTCTGAGGAAGTTGCTACAGCAGAGTCTGCTAAATTTGCTACTCTTCTCGGCGAGAACGTAAAAGTTGGAAACAGCTCTATGTTCGTTGGTTCCTTAATCGAGATGATGAAGACTCCGGGACGTGGTACAAACGGACACATCTGCATCCAGACCAACTACCTTGACCGCGCTATTTATCACCTTGAGAAACGTGGCTTTGTATTCGATGAGACTTCCTTCAAATACAATGACAAGAACGAAATCACCGTTGCTTACTTAAAAGACGAAATTGCTGGTTTTGCAGTACATTTCAACCAGAAATAAATCGCTGCGGAGGATTATCACATGACAGATAACAATTGTGCATACTGCATGGAGGGCGACTTAGTCGCAGCATTTGGCATCAAGATCTGCGAGCTTCCCACCTCCAAAGTATACTTATTCAAAGAGCAGAGTCACAAGGGACGTGTCATTGTCGCACACAAAAAGCACGTCAGTGAGATTACAGAATTGACCGCGGAAGAGCGCGCTGCTTACATGGAAGATATCAACCACGTAGCAGAGGCCCTGCACAAGGCATTTGCACCACAGAAAGTCAACTACGGTGCTTACGGCGATACCGGTCATCATCTCCACTTCCATCTGGTTCCAAAATACACCGATGCGTTTGAGTGGGGCGGAACTTTTGCAATGAACCCACAGCAGAAGTTTTTATCCGATGATGAATACGCATCATTAATCGCTGAGATCAAAAAATATTTATAAATTTCGTAGAACGCATTTTCCTGCGAAATAAAATGAGCCGTCACTTTAAAGTGGCGGCTCATTTCTTACTATGTACCTTTTAACAGATCATATTTTTATTTGGCTCTTTACCAAGACATTTCACAATGTTAGCGATGCCACTCTCAGCCATGCTTTTTACGGCTTCCTCCGTATAAAAAGCAATGTGCTGGGTCATCGTTACATTGGGGAACTGACGGAGGTACGCCATATTCCGGTTGGAGAGGATCGCCGAGCGCAGATCCATATGGTAGATACCCTCCTCGTCCTCGATGACATCCAGTCCCAGCGCTCCGATCTTGCGCGACTCAATTCCGGTGATCACATCCTCCGCGCACATCAGCTCGCCTCTCGCACAGTTGATGATAACCACACCATCCCGCATCTGCGCAAGGGACTCCTTATTGATCATATAACGTGTCTGATTCGACAACGGCACATGTAACGAGATAATGTCTGACTGACGGTACAGTTCTTCCAGAGAACAGTACTCTACCTTCAGGTCTCCCTCGATATTCTGGTGCCTGCTGTATGCTAAAATTCTGCATCCAAATCCCTGCAAATATTCAATCACTTTGGTTCCTATCTTACCGGTTCCGATCACTCCCACGGTAAGGTTGCGCAATTCCTTGCCAATCAATCCGCCCAGGGA
Organism: bacterium; assembly: GCA_963601305.1. Lineage (GTDB taxonomy): Bacteria > Bacillota > Clostridia > Lachnospirales > Lachnospiraceae > Roseburia. The sequence continues at coordinate 3,706 of CAVCFM010000240.1, forward strand.
ATAGTCGTTGGCATTGGCGCGGAACAACGCCTGCTTATAATTCCGCAGTGCCATCAACATCAGCATTACCGTGTACTCTGCCACGCCATCCGGGTCATAATAACCGTTGCAGACATGAATTCCATTGCTCTTTGCTGCATTCAGATCAATGTGATCGTAGCCGATGGTTCTGGTTGCTACCACACGGATCCGCCTTTTTGCCAGCTCCTCGATCAGGTTTGCATCTAACCTGGAGTCGCCCAGTATCGTAATCCCATCTGCCCCGTCTACACCATCGATATTCTCCATGGTAAGCGGTCCGTTTATCACCGTGACATCCACGCCGCTTTTCGCTGCCTCTGCCTCCAAATAGTCTCTTTCATCCGGTCTGACTTCATATGCTATAATCTTCATCTTGCCCCGTCCTTGTCTATCGTATTTGATAAGAATATAGAGCAAAAAGCGCCGGCTTGCAAGCCGACGCTTTAAAGAACTGCAACATTGATGCGCTATGATTCTATAAATATATATTACCCTGCGCATCCACAGGCTTTGGGATTGCGATCAATAAATCAATCAGCGTCATAGCGATTGGAAATCCGGTCCAGAAAAACAGCAGATACAGTATCGCCACCGGATATTGTCTCGCATAAAAACGATGACCTCCCATCCAGCCGGTAAACACGGCAAGCAGGATATATTTTTTGCGGTCAAGGCACTGTTCCTCGCGGTTTTCTCTCCGCTCAAAGAAACTGCTGATAAGCCGTGATATCCGTCCTTCTTTTTCTGCAATCCCATATTGCTTTTTTAACTCAGACAATTCTGACTGGGCTGCAAGCATCTCATTCATGCCCACTTCATTCTCCGGTTTCTTTGCTGTTCTCCTCATAAATCACATCTCCAAAATCACTAAAAATTCTAACTTATTTGTTCTCCTCTGCATATTTCGCTTTGATCACAGCAATCTCAGTCTGGATCTCCGCCATTTTCTCTTTGGTCAATGGATAGAACTTCAATGCAACAAGGTTACAGATCAAACCAAGAATGATCATACCGTATGCCAGGAATACCGTTACATAATGTAAATCTGTGCTGTATGGTGTCTGCACATCCGGCAGAGCATCCTTAAATCCGATTGATGCATACATAACACCGGCGATCATTGGTGCAAAAGAAGAAATAATCTTATCTACAAAGCTGAATAAGGTCCCCATCATACCCGGAACATATTTGCCGGTACGATATACCTCGTAGTCTGCACAGTCAGCAGTCATCGGGATTACGATGTTGCCGGAGATCCCCTGGAATGCTCCTGTTGCAATGGTAAGCACGATGTAGAGAATAGTAAATGTGCTGAATGCAAGACCGCCCTCTGCATTGCTCATGCTTGTTGCATCACCAAATAGCCATAGCAGAGCTAACGCGCTGTTGGTAATGATACCACCGATACTACCAATTAACATTGCCTTTCTCATACCAAGTGTGGTAGCGAGACCTGCAATTGCAAAAATCATAAGAATTAAGACTGGAATGGAAGTCATTCCGGTTAAGGTTCCCTGTAAAGTCAGGTTGCCAGCGATAACGGCGAACAATACTAATGTAACAGTAGATGTCTTGGTGGATGTTGCCAGTTTATCGGTAGATGCAGATACAACTAACATCTGGATCGCACGGTTGTTCTTTAAGGTATCCCAGTAATCTTTTAATCCAACTTTTACAGCTTTACCTGTTCCAAAGAACTCGCTTCTGTCCTTCGGTGCGATAGAGAATACTGCGATTGCTGTAAAGATTGCACTTGTCACTGCTGTGATCACCCATAACTCATGGAATAAATCTGTGCTTGCCATAGTTCCGTACTTCACACCAAGATTTGCGCCGAGCATTGCCATTACAGTAAATAAGATTGTGTTGTATACACCATCAAATACTGCGAACAATGGTCTCTGCTTCGGGTCGTTGGTCAGACAGGTCTGTGCGGATTTGGTAACTACGCACTGGAATGTGTAACCAATGTAGTAAATTGCAGCCATTACAATAAAGAATGCAAAACGGATCGTTGTGCTCTCCGGCAGGTGATGTGTTACATGGAACATGATAAAACTCATCACGCAAAGAATAACATTACCAATTACCATGAACGGACGGTTCTTACCGAACTTGCCGTTTGTCTTATCAACAACATATCCGATGAACGGGTCTGTGACACCATCCCAGATACGCATCATCATTGAAAAACTGGATGCGGTTACAACCATGACTCCTACGAATCCGGTCAGATAATAAGCTACATAATTCATCAGGAACAGATACAGGTTGGTTGCTGTATTGTTCAGTGCAAATCCTCCGATGCGCCATAACGGTACACGGTGGATTCCATTTTCCCCATAGTACTTTGAAGACTTTTCATTCATAACGAATCTCCTTTTCTCTAAAAACGTATTTTCACCACCAAAACTCCCCACCTCGTTTTGATATGTCTATATTATACAGTGCTTGTATACAAGTCGTCAATGTCTTCCGTCATTTTCTCCATATCTCCCAAAATTCGCATTGACTTTTTGTCTAATTTTACGTTTTTGCATTGCCAGATTTTACCTGTTTTCTTTCTTGTATACAAGTATTCAGTACTATTTTCCTGTATCCCCACCCATTTTGCATGTTTTTTGGTTTTGTCTTGCATCGCGCCAATGATTGTGCAAAAATAGGAATACAAAGGAGGAGTCCCCTATGGAACTGTCTGTTTTTGATTTTGCACTGAGCTATTTTGACGATTTACAACTACATTATAACATTGCACGGGAGCGGAATATCACACTGCCCGACCTCGACCTGGGGCTGCGCAACAGTATCCTAAAACGCCCCGCCGGGGGCAATGCCAGCCCGCTTTCATCGGTGGACGGAAACACTGTCTATTATGTGACCGACTACTACCGGTGCAACTACATCTTTTTTGAACTGCCAGAAGATCAGGGACTCTTTTTTTTAGGGCCGTACCTCACAGAGGAGATTGACGCGCCCACCATCCATCACCTGATACAGACGTTGCAGATTCCGGACGAGCAATTCGGTCAGCTGCAGGACTACTATTTTGCTCTGCCCGTTTTCCGCGGAAAGGACTATCTGTTTTTGTTTGTGCAGCGGCTGTTTTCCACACTCTGTGACTGTGCGGTCCCCAATCATGAACATCTGGATCTGCGAAAAGCCGAGACGCCGGAGGAATACCGCATGCAGCACCAGTTCGTCATCCCGGATGACCCGGTGCTCTCGATGCAGCTTTTGGAAAAGCGCTACCACGCCGAGGATGAGCTTTTAGAGGCCGTCACACACGGGAATACCGAGCAGGCATTGCAGCTCTCCGACACTATGCGCACAGCGCGTATCGCTCCGCGTTCCTCCGACCAGGTCCGCAATACCAAAAACCTTTCCATGGTGTTAAACACCTTAATGCGCCGCACTGCCTACGAGGCAGGGGTTCATCCGCTCTACATCGACTCCGTCTCCGGCAACTACGCCACGCTGTTAGAGCGCTGCACCACGGAGGAGGAAGCCCACGAGATTGTGCCCTACATGGTAAAAAGCTACTGTAAGCTGGTAACAAACCACAACATGAGCTCCTACTCC
>CAVCFM010000241.1:0-4446 GCA_963601305.1 bacterium
TTTGATGTGTGAATGAGATTCGATACGAGGAGAGCGGAACATGAATTACGAAGAGGCGCGTTCCTATGTGGCAAAGGTCAGCAAGACCGGCAGCATATTGGGACTTGAGAGCATAAAAAATCTGATGAGGGAGCTTGGCGATGTGCAGGAGAGACTTGCCATCATTCATATCGCAGGGACGAATGGAAAAGGCTCCACCGGTGCATTTTTAGAGTCAGTCCTTCGCCACGCAGGCAAAAAAGTGGGGCGCTATACTTCACCGGCAGTGTTTGAGCCGTTGGAAGTCTGGAGAGTGAACGGATGCAATATTTCTAAGGAAGACTACGCGGCGCTGATGACACAGGTAAAAGATGCATGCCTGCGCATGATAAAAAAGGGGATGGCGCATCCCACGGTGTTTGAGGTGGAGACGGCTTTAGCATTTTTATATTTTTATCAGGAAAAATGTGACTATGTACTGTTGGAAGTCGGAATGGGTGGAAGCACAGATGCGACGAATCTGATTACACATCCGGTGTGCTCGGTGTTGACCTCCATCAGCATGGACCATATGCAGTTTTTGGGCAATACCCTAGGAGAGATTGCCACTGCCAAGGCGGGGATCATAAAAAAAGGCTGCCCGGTGGTGACGGCTCGCCAGAAAGAAGAGGCGATGATGGTAATCCAGACAACGGCAGAGCGGTTACAGGCGCCACTTTGGATCACAGACGCAAAAGATGTGGCGGCACAGGTGGAAGAAGACGAGGAAGAAACGGATAAGAAACCGTGGCAGCAGACGGTATGCTACGAGTATCCGGGGGTAGGGATGGTGCATCTGGCGCTAAACGGTTCCTATCAGGTGGAAAATTCGTATCTGGCGATTACGGTATTACATGAGGTGCTCCATATCCCGGCGGATGTGATCCTTGAGGGCATCCGAAATACGCGCTGGCCGGGGCGGTTTGAGACAATTTCCGAAGACGGAAGCTTTGTGATCGACGGCGCACACAATGAGGATGCGGCGTTAAAACTGCGCGACACCGTTCAAAACTATTTTACAAATAGGGAGATTACTTATATAATAGGGGTGCTTGCAGATAAAGAGCACGAGAAAATGTTAAAGATCATGCTTCCCTTTGCGAGAGAGGTGTATACGGTTACACCGCCGAACCCGCGTGCGATGACGGCGCAGGCGCTGGCAAAAGAGGCTGCAAAGTACCACGACAATGTGACTGCATGCGACAGTATCAGAGAGGCTGTCTGGCGGGCGGTTGCGGGTAAAAAAGCGGATGGTGTGATCCTTGCATTTGGTTCACTCTCGTATCTCGCGAAGCTGAAGGAAGAGTACAAAAAAGGACAGAACAATGGATAGAGAAAAGATTGAACAGGGTGTCAGATTGATCATAGAGGGAATCGGCGAGGACCCGGGGCGCGAGGGACTGCTGGGAACACCGGACCGGATCGCGCGGATGTACGAGGAGATTTTTGCGGGAATCGGACAGACGGCAGAGGAGCCGCTTGGCAGAACTTTTGCGGCGGAGGACAACCAGATGGTGTTAGAGCGGGATATTACATTTTACTCCACCTGTGAACATCATTTTATGCCGTTCTACGGAAAAGCGCATGTGGCGTATATCCCGGACGGAAAAGTGGTGGGACTCAGCAAGCTTGCCCGCACCGTGGAAGTGTACGCAAAGCGTCCGCAGCTGCAGGAACAGCTGACGGCACAGATCGCGGACGCACTGATGGAGTATCTGGCGCCTAAGGGGGCAATGGTCATGATCGAGGCAGAGCACACCTGTATGACGATGCGGGGTGTGAAAAAGCCGGGCAGCAAGACGGTCACATTTGTGACGAGGGGCGTCTTTGCGGATGATGAGAGACTGCAGAATCAGTTTTTTTCACTTGTAAAAGCATAAAGAGGAGACTACCATGATTACGAAAATGAAAATTGGCACCAGGGAATTTGACTTAGAAAAGCGCACCTATGTGATGGGAATTTTAAATGTGACACCGGACTCTTTTTCGGATGGCGGCAGATATGATGTCTTAGATGCAGCGCTCATCCATGCGGAGGAGATGATACGGGATGGCGCGGACATCATCGATGTGGGTGGAGAGTCCACCCGTCCGGGCTACACGAAGATTTCCGATGAGGAGGAGATCGCGCGCGTGGTTCCGGTCATCACTGCAATTAAGGAGCGGTTTGATGTGCCGATTTCCATTGACACTTATAAAAGCGCCGTGGCAAGGGCAGCAGTCTCTGCCGGTGCTGATCTAGTCAACGATATCTGGGGATTAAAATACGATGCCGATATGGCAAAAGTGATCGCGGACACCGGTGTGGCATGCTGTCTGATGCACAACAGGGACAATGCCGATTACACGGATTTTATGGAAGATATGAAGGCAGATCTGCGGGAGACCATCGCACTGGCAAAGGCAGCAGGGATTGTCGATGATAAGATCATGTTAGACCCGGGCGTCGGTTTTGCAAAGAGCTATGAGAATAACCTTGAGGCAATCCGCCGTGTGGGTGAACTGCGGGAGCTGGGATATCCGGTACTGCTTGGTACCTCGCGCAAGTCGGTTATCGGTCTTACGTTAGATCTGCCAGCAGCGGAGCGCGTGGAGGGCACCGTGGCTACCAGTGTTCTGGGTGTGGCGGCAGGCTGCTCGTTTGTGCGCGTGCATGATGTGAAGGAAAACGGACGTGCGATTAAGATGACAGAGGCGGTGCTTTATGGACAAAATTAAGATTACGAATTTAAAAGTGTTTGCGCATCACGGGGTATTTCCCGAGGAGACGCGCGACGGACAGGATTTTTATGTCAATGCAGTGCTGTATTTAGATTGCAGGGAAGCTGGCAGAAGCGACGATCTGGATAAGTCCATCAATTATGGGGACGCCAGTCATTTTATCACAGAATTTTTGCAGCAGCATACCTATCAGCTGATCGAGGCGGCAGCGGAGCATCTCGCAGAGGCGATGCTGCTTGCAATGCCGTTGTTAGAGCGGGTGGAGATTGAACTGTGCAAGCCGCACGCGCCGATTGGGCTGCCGTTTGAAAATGTATCGGTGACCATCGAGCGGGGATGGCATCAGGTGTACCTCGCAGTGGGCTCTAACATGGGTGAAAAAGAAGACTACATCACCAAGGGGATTGAGGCTCTGCGGGAGACATCCGGCATTACCGTGCAGAAAGTTTCCGATATGATCGTCACAAAGCCGTACGGAGGTGTGGAACAGGATGATTTTGTCAATGGAGCCATCGCAATTAAGACACTTTTGACACCGCACGAACTGTTAGCCCGGCTGCATGAGATTGAGGCGGCAGCCGGCAGAGAGCGTCTCATCCACTGGGGACCAAGAACGCTGGACCTGGATATTATTTTTTATGATAAGCTGGTGTGTGAGGATGACACATTGCTCATCCCGCATGTGGATATGGCGAACCGGACGTTTGTGTTAGAGCCGCTGATGCAGCTTTGCCCGAACTACAGACATCCGGTGCTTGGACGCACAGTCACAGAGCTTCGGAAAATGCTGCCAGACGTTACAGAATAGGAGAAATCACGTGAAGACGAGAGCAATTTTATTTGATTTAGACGGAACCATCATCAATTCGGAGGAGGGCATTACCAAGTGTGTGCAGTATGCGCTGCGTGCATTCGGGATTGAGGAGCCGGATCTGACAAAACTGCGTGTCTTTATCGGACCGCCTCTGGAATTGATTTATCGTGAAAAATATGGCATGAGCGAGGAGGATGCATGGGCGGCAACCGTAAAATACCGTGAGCGTTTCGACGTGAAGGGAATTTTTGAGTGCAGCCTTTATGAGGGAATTGCCGATTGCATCGCACGCTTAAAGGAGTGTGGCTATGTGATCGCACTGGCATCCTCTAAGCCGGAGACTGCATGCCGCAGGATCCTGGACCATTTTGATCTGACAAGGTACTTTGATGAGATTGTTGGCTCCACCCTGGATGGCTCCATCAGCAGCAAGGAGGAAGTGCTGGAGGAGCTGTGCCGCCGGATGCAGGAGCAGCATGGCGACAAAGATGGCATCGGCCGGGATGAGATGTGCCTGATCGGAGATACAAAGTACGACGCCATCGGGGCAAAGGCAGCCGGAATCCACTGCGTGGGTGTCAGCTATGGATTCGGGACGAGAGAAGAGCTGATGGATGCCGGGGCAGAGATGGTGTTTGATACAGTAAAGGAAGTGGAAGCTTATTTTGAAGACAATGCGAACTTATAAAGTCTGGTCGGTGCTATATCCCATCGGCATGTACTATGTGACAGAGGGAATTGTATTTTTTTTCCTGCAAATGTTTTTTTCGGATGCGGCGGAAAGCTATATGCTGCGCCAGGCAATCAGTGCGGCATGCACGATACCGGTGATCCATTCTTACTATGCGAAGGATAAAGAGGTCGAGCAGAATGTGTACGGCGCGGATCCGGTC
>CAVCFM010000242.1:0-3938 GCA_963601305.1 bacterium
CCTCGATGGTCGCTAATGTCTTGCTCATCTGTGCCATATCATAATGTTCTCTCAGATTATTGCTTGCCCGCGGCGGCTTTAACTCGTCCACATGGGCATATGCATTTTCAATGCTGCCATACTGGGCAATGATCGCGGTCGCTGTCTTCTCCCCAATTCCCGGCACACCCGGGATGTTGTCGGAGGTATCTCCCATCAGCGCCTTCACATCGATAAACTGTGTCGGTGTCACCTGATACTTTTCCAATACTTCCTTCGTATTGTAGTCCTCAATCTCCGTTCCGGTACGCTTGGTCTTCGGGATACGGATTTTGATGTTGTCGCTCGCAAGCTGCAACAAATCCCTGTCACCGGATACCACCGAAACGATAAGACCCCTGGCCTCGCTTCTCTTTGCGATGGTGCCAAGCAGATCATCCGCCTCGTAACCACCTTTTTCAATTGTGGTCACGCCCATGGCTTTTAACATTTCCTTCATCAGGGGCACCTGCTGGCGGAGTTCCTCCGCCATTGGTTTTCTCGTCCCCTTGTAAGCCTCGTACATCTGATGGCGAAAAGTCGGCTGTGACACATCAAAGGCAACCGTCAGGTAATCCGGCTTTTCTTCCTCTAAGATCTTAAACATAATATTTAAAAATCCATAGACTGCGTTCGTGTGCAGCCCTTCGGAATTCGTCAGATCCGGAATTCCGAAAAATGCCCTGTTTAAAATACTGTGTCCGTCTATCAATACCAGCTTCTCGCTCATGTCAGTCTCCATTTCTTAACTTGCTTAAATCGCGCGTGTGTATTCTTTTAACCACGCGTTCTCTTTCTCCGTCATATACGGGGAAATGGTGTCATACACCATCTTGTGATAGTTGTTGAGCAGTGTGCGCTCACGTTTTGTCATCTGCTCCGGGTCGATCGCATCCAGATCGATCGGTGCGTATGTGATATTTTCAAAGCACATAAACTGTCCGTACTCATTCTTCTCTGCCTTGTGGCAAACCAGCTCGTTCTCGGTACGGATGCCGTATTTTCCTTCTAAGTATACACCAGGTTCGTCGGTGGTAATCATACCTTCCTCCAACGTACCGTTGTCGTGACGCTCCGGCACAACTCTCCAGCGGAAACCGTTTGGTCCCTCATGGACATTCAGCACGTAACCAACGCCATGTCCGGTTCCGCATTTATAGTCAATTCCCATATCCCACAGCGGTCCTCTGGCAAGGATATCTAAGTTTAATCCGGTACAGCCATATAAGAACTTCGCAGCGGCAAGGTTCATATTGGAGCGGCATACCGCTGTAAAATGCTCGCGCATCTCGTCTGTGATCGGTCCTAACGCCATCGTTCTGGTGATGTCGGTGGTTCCCTCATAGTAGTGTCCGCCGGAATCTACCAGCAAAAATCCTTCTGGTTTCAAGGTGGCGTCAGATTCCGGTGTTGCTGCATAGTGCATCATCGCAGCGTTTGGTCCATATGCGCAGATCGTGTCAAAGCTCAGCTCAATAAAGTTGTCCTGCTCTCTTCTGCGCGCCTCCAGATAATCGGATGCAGAAATTTCTGTCATCGGGATCTTGCCGATATTGGTCTTAAGCCAATACATAAACTTGGTGAATGCCACACCGTCTTTGACATGGGCATTTCTTGTGTTGTCAACCTCAACCGGGTTCTTGATGGCTTTCATCAGCTCGGTCGGGTTTGGCTTGTCCACAATGCGGATATCCTTGTTAAGTCCGCGCATAATGCGGTAGTTGACAGTCGCACAGTTCATCAGGACACTTGCATCTGCCGGAATGGTCGGCACATAAGTGTAAATATCATTGTACGGTCTTGTGGTAATCTGATTTGCTGCAAGGTAAGCGGCAATCTTCTCATCCACCACTTCCTCCTGTAAAAACCAGATGCACTCGTCTTTTGTCAGCACCAGATAGGAAAGTACAACCGGCACGGAATCGATATCGCCGCCACGGATATTGAGCAGCCATGCAATATCGTAAAGGGATGTTAAAATGTGCACATTTGTCTCATTCTTCGCCATCTCCTCACGCAGTGCAGCGATCTTATCTTTTGTGCTCTTACCGGTATATTTCTCCTCCAGCAAAAACAGTGGCTCTCTGGAGAGTGCCGGTCTGTCTGTCCAGATAAGATCGATCAGATCCTCATCCACATAGAGGGAACCCTGTTTTTTCTCTGCAATGGCATCTAACTTTCTGCCCCAGCTTCCGTTCACAACACGTCCGTCAAATCCCAGGCATCCGTGCTCCGGCAGCTTGTCCTCAATAAACTTATCCACAGTCGGCACACCTTCTTCGCCCATGCGGTACAGGGTAACGGTGCTTCCCGCAAGCTGCTTTTCTGCCTGCACAAAGTAACGTCCGTCTGTCCACAGTCCTGCCTCTGTCAATGTGATGACTGCCGTACCTGCGGATCCGGTAAATCCGGTGATAAACCGTCTTGCCTTAAAGTGCTCGCCGACATATTCCGATTCATGGAAATCGGCGGTCGGAACTACATAAATGTCAATGTTTCTTTTTTTCATCTCTTCGCGCAATGCGCTAAGTCTCGTTGGTATCATTGTTCTGCCTCTCTTTTTATTGTTTTGTATTATTTATGCTATGATTATACATCCGTATACTCGAAAAACTTGGTATCGAGTTCCGGGTAGGAGCGCTTTAGGGAAATCGGTCTTCCTGAGCGGTTCAAAAAGCAGTGGGAGCTTGTACCTGTCGTGCGGAGCTCGCCGGTCGCTTTATCTGTCATCCGGTATTCCAGATCCATCTTAATGCCATTGTACTTGACAATCTTTGGTTCGATTACCACAATGTCATCAAAATGCACCATGCTGTGATACTCGCAGGATACCGAGAGCACCGGGCTGATAATCTCCATCTCCTCCATCTCCTTGTAGGAAAGTCCCATCTGGTCTAACAGGTCCATCCTGGCTTCCTCCATCCACTTGATGTAATTGGAGTGATGGATAATCCCCATCTGGTCGGTCTCATAGTACTTTGCATGATGTTCGTAGGGACGTATCTTAATCCCCTCCGAATGTGTACCATATACTTCAATTTCTTTTTCTGCCATGAAAATCATGCTCCTTTCTCATATAGCAGTATTCACCCAAATAGTAGTATACGTGAAAAAGCAAAAAACCTCAACACCCGCCACACATTTTTCTTGGATTAGTCCTCATAATATTCGCGGTAATCGTCCTCATTGGCAAAGAGCATGTATCCATCTCCCACATATCCCATGTAACCGGCATCCACCACATATCCCTTCATAAAAATACACTCCTTTTCGTCTTTGATAAAAGGAGTGTATCGTTTTATGTGTCCAATTATTTGGACACATAGTATTCATTTTAAACATCAGCCTTTAATTTTTTCCGTCTGTGCGTCAGATACATGCTCACAACCGCAAGCACAAGACAGATGCCCGAGCAGGCAGCCCCCACCCGGATGCCCGGCGTCTCATAGCGCAGTTCGATGATATGCTCGCCGGCATCGATATGCGTGCTGATGAACGCCTCCGCAAACGTGGTAGTCTCTGCCTTCTTACCATCCACGTAAAGCGTCCAGCCATCTTCATCGGCAATCGTAAAGATCAGTCTTCCCGCCTCTTTCGCATCGACGGTTCCGGTAATTTTATTATTCTCAAAGCTTGCCATCTCAAACGTCTGACTGTTCAGCGTATCATACGCCTCATAAAATGCGTCCAGATCCAGATAGTATACTTTTATCTCCAGTGTCTCATTGTCCTGATTGCGGACCTTTACCTCGGTTCCCTCCTCGCAATATCCCATATCCAGCGTATAACCGTGAGATACTTTGGTAAAGGAACGGCTTCTTCCGTCGCTGGTCTCCTCCGTTAAGTTACCCACCGATGTTTTTTCATAGGTGGCGTAATAATATCCGGTCTTATCCGCAATAAACGAAAAGACTCCCGGC
>CAVCFM010000243.1:0-2400 GCA_963601305.1 bacterium
ATATAATAGGGAATGTATTTGCCATCTCAAGCGTCTCCGGCTGCAGATCATAGAGTGACAATACCGGTATCCGCAGGAAAAACAGCAGAATTGCCGCGATACTTCCGATACATACAAAGGTCTTTTGCAGCTGTCTCGCCTCGCTTTTTATCCGATCCATATCCCCGGAGCCGACTGCCTGCCCGATCATGACGCCTGCCGCCGAAGCTGCTCCGTAGGAGGCTGATTTTACCAGCATATACAGATTAGATGCTGCACTGTTCGCCGCAATCGCGCCCGCTGTCATATGACCTAATATTGCAGTCTGCAATGACGTGTTGATGCCCCACAATCCATTGGTAAAAAGCATCGGCCCCGTCACATGCATATAATCTGCAAACAAAACCTTATCCCGCCTGAAAAGATACGCCGGTTTAAAAGCGATCTTCGTGTGCGCCTTTGCCAGATAAATGACAAGCACAACCACTTCTAAGATGCGCGCTGTAAGCGTTCCGACTGCCGCTCCTGCCGTTCCCAATTCCGGCGCCCCAAAACGCCCGAAAATCAGCACATAGTTAATTCCGCAGTTTACAAAAAACGTCATCAGCGAGAGCTTGAACGCGATTGAAACGATATGCTCTGTCCGCAAAATCGCAAGCAAAATCTGCGTGATCGCGAAAAACAGATAGGTGAACCGGACGATTCCAAGGTAACTGCTCCCCTCCCGTATGATGTCTGCATCTGTTGTAAACAGCCCTATGGTCTGCGCCGGGAACAGGCTGATAAGTACAGACAGCAGCAGCGCAACAGACAGACCAAAACGCATTGCAATTCCTGCAATGCGTCTGACCTGTTCCGTCTTATTTTTTTCTAAATACTGGCTACCCAGAATGACAATGCCCTCCCCAAAGGAGTTCATCACCATCTGAAAAATAAACTGTATCTGGTTCGCCGCTGTCACACCGGACAGCGCCACCTCACTATATGCCCCCAGCATAATGTTGTCCGTGAGGTTGACACTGAGTGTTATCACATTTTGTAACACAAGTGATATGTATAATCCAAAAAATGTTTTGTAAAATTTTCTTTTGTCCATTTTTTCTACCGGGCATTGAAAAAAACTATTCGCTTTCCTCCACGCCTGCCGTCTCTTTTAAATTCTCTAATGCCTCAAATGTCGACTCCACCGCATCCGAGAAGCTTGCAACGCTTTCCTGCAACTGATTCATGTCCTCCCTGCTCGCAGAGGTATTTGCAGAAATCTCCTGCGAAATACCGGACAAGGTCGCGATACCATCCACGATCACCTGATTGGCGTTTAAAACCGCCGACACTTCGCTGCTCACCGTCGTCATATTCTCCACAAGAGAGTTCACATCTTCCTCCACTACCGTAAAGCTTTCATGCACAACTTTTACCTTTTCCCGCTGCATATCGATGCTTTCCACCGCTGTCTTTAACCCGCTCTGCGTCGCATGGGTAATGGAGATCAATTCGCTCATGATCTGCGTGATCTGCTCCGTGGAAGTCTTCGTCATCTCTGCCAACTGGCGTATCTCCTCCGCCACAACCGCAAAACCCTTTCCAGCCTCGCCCGCCCGGGCAGCTTCTATGGACGCGTTGAGCGCCAGCAGATTGGTCTGACTTGAAATATTTAAAATCGCATCGGTGATGCCTGACACCTTGTCCACATGCTCTGCAAGCTTTTCAATCGTCTCGGATATCTGGACAGTTGCCTCATCGACGATCACCGACTGACGTGCCAGTTCATCGGATTCATTTTTTCCGTTCTCAATGACCTCCTGCAGCTTCTCTGTTGTCCCAAGCACAACTGCTGCCGCCTCATTTGTATTTTCCAGGCGCTGCTGGATCTCATTGGTTTTCTCCGACTGCATCTGTGTCTGCATCGCGCTGTGCTCTGTTCCTGCTGCAATGGAATCCATGGAATTCGTGGTGTTGTTCACCGTGCCGGAGATAGCGACCAGCTCCTCGCGCACTTCCCTGAACTGATCATTTACATTGTTGACGATCGTCTCCACCTCGCGCGCAACTTCAAGCTGCTTCTCCGCCTTGCTTGCCACCGCGTTGGTCTCCTCATTGGAGAATTCAATCAGCCGCTTCACTGCCTTGCAGCCGCCAAACACGCAGATTACCAGACAGATAATGACCAGATTGATTATTTTTAACTGTTCGCTGCTATCTTCCGGCTTCAACACCATGATGCGGACAATCTTCGTAATCACAAAAACAAGCGTGGCTCCCGCGCCCCAGATGATCAGGTACTCATTCAAATATACCGCCAGTGACAGAAGTACCGGGAAAATCAGCATCATCACATTCGGCGCCTGCAGATACGAGATAATTCCAAATCCGATGCAAAAACCTACCGCGATGAAAATCTCTGCCTTTCGCTTGTCCATA
>CAVCFM010000244.1:0-6939 GCA_963601305.1 bacterium
GCTTCTTTTGATGGTCTGCTTGTAGATTATATGAAGGAGATAGATGCCACGATCATCGTGCGTGGTCTTCGGGCTGTCACGGATTTTGAGTATGAACTTCAGATTGCCCAGACGAATCATGTACAGAACCCTGAAGTGGAGACGATATTTTTGACGACGAATCTTAAATACTCGTACTTAAGTTCCACGATTGTCAAGGAGTTCGCATCGTATGGCGGTGATATCTCAAAGTTTGTTCCGGCACAGTTCATTGACCGGATTTATGCGAAGTATGGCATTTCGTAGCTGGGAATATCCCATAGTTACATATTTCATAATTAAGGGAGTGTATATATGGCAAGTAGAATAGAACAGATTATTGAAGAGATTGAGGAGTACATTGACAACTGTAAGCCGCAGACTTTTTCAGCCTCCAATATTATTGTAAATCGTGAACAGATTGAGGAATTATTGAATGAACTCCGTGTGAAGACACCGGAGGAGATTAAGCGTTACCAGAAGATCATTAGCAATAAGGAAGCGATCTTGGCAGATGCCCAGTCCAAGGCAGATGCGATCATCGCACAGGCGCAGGTGAAGACTGACGAACTTGTCAGCGAGCACCAGATCATGCAACAGGCATATGCGCAGGCGAATGAGGTGGTTGTGATTGCAACCAAGCAGGCACAGGAGATACTGGATAATGCGACCAACGAGGCCAACAGCATCCGGATGGGCGCTATGCAGTATACCGACGATATCCTGCGCAACCTTGAGAATACAATTTCCCATTCCATGGAGGCTGCCAAGACAAGACATGACTCTTACATCAGCTCTCTGCAGGGATTTTTGGATGTGGTTACAACGAACCGCGCACAGTTAAATCCAATCCCGGATGAGACAGATAGCAGCACATCTACCCAGGCAGAGGATGCCACTTTGCCAAAAGTGGAGATTTCTTCTGACATGTTAGGGTAATCAGAATACAAACAGTCTGCTTTGTGCCACAAGGCAGGCGAGCAGGGTGGAGATGCCGGTACAGATTCCTTTGAGGATGCAGTAGCGTCGGATAGACAGACTGGTATCCCGTATCATGGAACTGGTCTGTGCGATGCCGGACAGGCCGCCGAAGGCGGTAAAAGCCATGGCGAGGACATATTTCATCTGCGAAGACCCGGAGTAAGCGGACAGACAGTCAATGCCGTTTGTCAGTTCCAAAATACCGGTGGCGAGCAGCGTGAATTCCGGACGGAGTGGCAGCTTCCTAAGGAGAGAAGCCAGCATGGAAAACAGCATAATATAACCACCCAGTCTGGCCAGAGTATCAAAACCATTCATAATGCCGGCATCTATGATTTTGAAATTCATTTGAGATCCTGATGCCGGCATATTTATGTAATTCTTATCCGCACAATCCCGGCGCAGCAACAGAAAACCGCAGACAAGCGGCGGTCCATAGAGCAGGGCATAGCTCGGAAGGATTAAGTGCGGCATCGCAAGCTGCTGGCAGAGAATATAACTGCTGATAAAAATAGGGCTGATATTGTTGCTGATCACAAAGAGCACGTCGGCTTCCGTCTGTGAGATGGCATGGTTTTTCAACAGTTCGGCACAGTTTTTGCTTCCCATGGGGAATCCGAACAAAAAGCCGGAGAGCAGCACAAATGCGCCGTTCCCACTCACGGAAAAAACTGGCGAGAGGATGGGGGCAAACAGTCTGGTGAGATATTGCAGATAGTTGGAATAAATCAGTATATTGGATACGATGGCAAAGGGAAGCAGTGTTGGGAGCACTTTTTCATACCACAGCACAAGACCGTTTCCGGCTGCGGCGATGGCATCGCCCGGACACAGCAATACATAACCGATAAATACGATAAAACATAAGAATATTAATTTCTTTTTCATACTAAACTATATGAAGAACAGGAGGTTTCTATGAGTAAGTTAGAAGCATTAAAAGCACAAAATTTAGAGTCCCAGAAGGTATTTGATTTCTTCGAAGAGATCTGCGCGATCCCGCATGGTTCCAGAGATACCAAGCGTATCAGCGATTATCTGGTGGAGTTTGCAAAGGCACATGATCTGGAATATTACCAGGATGAGGCAAACAATGTCGTCATGATCCAGGAGGCAACCGCCGGATACGAGGCTGCGGAGCCGATCATCATCCAGGGACATATGGATATGGTATGCGAGAAGGAAAATGGTTCTACGATTGATTTCTCCAAGGATGGACTTGATATCTATGTGGACGGAGATTTTGTCACAGCAAAGGATACCACGCTTGGCGGAGACGACGGAATTGCAGTTGCCTATGCGCTTGCCATCATGGATTCACCGGAGATCGCCCATCCGAGACTTGAGGTTGTGATCACCGTGGATGAGGAGATCGGCATGCTCGGCGCGGAAGTGATCGATCTGTCTATGTTAAAAGGTCACAAGCTTCTCAATATCGACTCTGACGTGGAGGGACATTTCCTTACAAGCTGCGCCGGAGGAATGACCGTTGAGACGACGATCCCGGTGGAGCGTGTCACAAGAGAAGGATTGGAGATGACCGTGACCGTAACCGGATTAGAGGGCGGACATTCCGGAAGCGAGATCGACAAGGAGCATGGCAATGCCAATATTCTGATGGGACGCCTGTTAAAATATGTGATCGGTCATATGGATATGGGAATTATCTCCTTTGCCGGCGGCTTAAAGGACAATGCGATCCCGAGAGAAAATGAGGCACATGTGCTGATCTCTGCGGATGAAAAGCAGGTGTTTACAGAGTGCGTCAAAGAGATGGAAGAGATTTTCAAAAAAGAATTTGCAGCATCCGATGCCGGTGTGTGCATCGTGTGTAAAGAGAATGGTGAGAAAGAGGCAGAGGTTCTATCATACAGCTCCATGGCAAAAGTGATCTTCTATCTGCGCAATGTACCAAACGGCGTGCAGCATATGAGCCGTGTGATGCCGGGACTTGTGGAGACTTCCTTGAATCTTGGTATCCTGGCATTGAAGGACGATGCCATGTATGGAACGACTTCCGTGCGAAGCAGTGTGTCTTCCCGCAAGGAGGAACTGCGTGACCGCCTTGAGTTTTTGACTGAGTTTTTAGGTGGAGAGATTTCCGTAAACGGAGATTATCCGGCATGGGAGTACAAAGCAGAGTCTGACATCCGCACCACGATCAGTGCGGTTTATCAGGAACTTTTTGACGAGGAGCCGGTGTTTGAGGCAATCCATGCAGGATTAGAGTGTGGTATCTTATCCGGAAAAATCGCGGATCTGGACTGCGTTTCCTTTGGACCGAACAATTATGACATCCATACACCGAAGGAGCGCCTCAGCATTTCCTCCACCGAAAAGGTATGGAAACTGTTGGTAGAATTTTTAAAGAGAAGTAAATAATATATGCAGTTAAAACGATTCTGTGTCATACTGACGTTCTTTCTGGTGCTGGTGTTTGACGTGTTACTACTTGCGCACCTTGAAGATAAGCTGCGGCAGATAAATTCCTTTTCCTATGAGGTTGCCTATGAGAATTTCCGCGATCACGAGATCACGCAGGAGACACTCCGTACATTTTGGGAGGCAGCCGGGGAGGATGAGACACACTTTGCGGAACTGATGGCAATGTATTTTGCCTCAGGGAGTCTCGAATATGACGTGGAATCGTTGGAAGAAGAACTGGTATATGCCAGACAATACCACGGCACGGAGTTTGCGCAGATATGCGACGCCGTGCAGGCGGTATGGCAGGATCTGGCGTGTTTCCCGGTGGGAGAAGTGGAGACGAGGGAGGATGCCGGCATCTCCTTTTGCGACAGCTGGATGCAGAGCCGCACGTTTGGCGGTGACAGAGGACATGAAGGCTGTGACATTATGGCGAATCTGAACCAGCGGGGCATCTATCCGATCTACAGTATGACTGATGGGGTTGTGGAAAATATCGGATGGCTGCGGCTCGGCGGTTACCGGATTGGGATCCGCAGCGATTCCGGGGCATATTTTTATTATGCACATCTCGCGGAATATGCCGATGATTTTGCCGTGGGAGACCGCGTGCTCGCGGGCACGCACCTCGGCTATATGGGCGATACCGGCTACAGTGATGTGCCGGGAACAACCGGTATGTTTGATGTACATCTGCATTTGGGCATCTATTTAAATGATGCGTCCGGCGCAGAATACAGCATCAATTCGTACCCGATGTTAGAATATTTGTGGGAGCAGAAAAAGGATGGCAATGCGATTGGATAAATACCTTACGGAGGTGGGACTTGGCACCAGAAGTGAGGTGAAAAAGCAGATTAAGGCAAAGCTTATCACGGTCAATGGCGAACTTGCCACGAAGCCGGAACAGAAGGTGGATGAGACGGGGGATACGGTCTGTTTTCACGGAACCCCTCTCTCCTATACGGAATATGAATATTATCTGTTCCACAAACCGGCGGGGTGTGTCAGCGCGACCGAGGATAATTTACATAAGACCGTCATGGATTATCTGACCGACACAAAGCGCGACGATCTGTTCCCGGTGGGAAGACTTGACATCGACACCGAGGGACTGCTTTTGATCACAAATGATGGTGCGTTGGCGCATGATCTGCTCAGCCCGGGACGGCACGTGAACAAAACTTATTATGCAAAAATTGACGGAAGGGTCACGGAGGAAGATGTCAACCAATTCCGGGAAGGGGTTGACATTGGAGAGGAAGCAAAGACGCGACCGGCAGAGTTACAGATTATCGAGAGTGGAGATACATCACAGATCCTGCTTACGATTTACGAGGGAAAGTTTCACCAGGTAAAGCGAATGTTCCATGCGGTGGGTAAGGAAGTTACCTATTTGAAGCGCGTTTCCATGGGACCGCTTGCGCTGCCGGAGGATTTGCCTGCAGGAGCCTATCGTCCCTTAAGTCAGGCGGAACTGGATGCAGTAAAGAACAGGAAGGAATTAGAACATTGAGTCATGGATTTTTACCAATCAGCAGAGCAGATATGGATGCGGCTGGAATTGAACAGTTAGATTTTGTGTATGTGTGCGGGGATGCCTATGTGGATCATCCCTCTTTTGGACATGCCATTATCTCGAGACTGCTTGAGGCACATGGATATAAAGTGGGAATTATTGCGCAGCCCGACTGGCGCGATGCGGCTTCCGTACAGATTCTTGGAGAACCGCGTCTCGGTTTTTTAGTATCTGCGGGCAATATGGACTCTATGGTAAACCACTATTCGGTATCGAAAAAGCGGCGTGCCACGGATGCGTTCACACCGGGCGGTGTCATGGGAAAACGACCGGATTATGCCACGATTGTCTATTGCAATCTGATCCGTCAGACGTATAAACATACACCGATCATTATCGGCGGTATCGAGGCGAGTCTGCGGCGTCTGGCACATTATGATTACTGGTCGAACAAATTAAAGCGTTCCATTCTGCTGGATTCCGGGGCGGATATCATCTCTTACGGAATGGGAGAGCACAGCATCATTGAAATCGCAGATGCGCTGGCCAGTGGCTTAGATGTGCGTGATATCACATTTATCGACGGCACGGTCTACAAGACGAGAAACCGTGAGGACATCTACGATGCGATAGAGCTGCCGCACTATGAGGCGCTGCTTGCGGACAAGCGCGAATATGCAAAGAGCTTTTACACGCAGTATTGTAACACGGACCCGTTTGTTGCCAAGCGGCTGTTTGAGACATACGACAACAAGCTGTTCGTGGTGCAGAATCCGCCGTCAAAACCATTGACACAGAGCGAGATGGATCAGGTATATGCACTTCCTTACCAGAGAACGTATCATCCGAGCTACGAAGCGCTCGGCGGTGTGCCTGCAATTTCCGAGGTGAAGTTCTCACTGGTGAGCAACCGTGGCTGTTACGGAGGATGCAGCTTCTGTGCGCTGACGTTCCATCAGGGACGGATCATTCAGACAAGAAGTCACGAATCAATCCTTGCCGAGGCTAAAAAAATCGTGTGGGAGCCGGACTTTAAGGGCTATATCCACGACGTGGGAGGTCCCACTGCCAATTTCCGCGCACCGTCATGCGAGAAACAGCTGACAAAGGGTGTGTGCCCGAACAAGCAGTGTCTGTTCCCAAAACCGTGCAAGAATCTGCGGGTGGATCACACGGATTATCTGAAGCTTTTGCGCAAACTGCGGGAGCTGCCGAATGTGAAAAAAGTATTTATCCGTTCCGGTATCCGGTTCGACTATCTGATCTACGATGAAGACCGGACATTTTTGCGGGAGCTGTGTGAGCATCATGTCAGCGGACAGCTGAAGGTGGCGCCGGAGCATATCTCCAATGCCGTCCTTGAGAAGATGGGCAAGCCCAGCGTGGAGGTGTACAACAAGTTTGTGCGTGCGTACAAGGATATGAATGAGAAGCTTGGCAAAAAGCAGTATCTGGTTCCGTATCTGATGTCCTCGCACCCGGGTTCCACTTTAAAGGAAGCGGTGGAGCTGGCAGAGTTTTTGCGGGATTTGGGCTATATGCCGGAACAGGTGCAGGATTTTTACCCGACACCGTCCACAATCTCTACCTGTATGTATTACACCGGATTGGATCCGCGCACCATGGAGCCGGTTTATGTGGCTGTTAATCCCCATGAAAAGGCGATGCAGCGTGCGCTGATCCAGTACCGCAATCCGAAAAACTATGACCTTGTGGTAGAAGCGCTGACAAAGGCTGGCAGGACGGATCTGATCGGGTTTGACAAACACTGTCTGGTGCGCCCGAGACAGACGGCATATCACAGACAGGACGGCGCAAAGCGTGCGCCTTCCAAAAAGAAGACGATCCGCAACGTCCACCACAAGAAAACAGCAAAAAAATAATGGCAGGTTTCGATTATGCGTGAGTTTCAAATTAACAGCAACGAGGCGGGGCAGCGTTTTGATAAGTACTTAAAAAAACTGCTGCCGGAGGCGTCGGGTAGTTTTATCTAT
>CAVCFM010000244.1:6949-13298 GCA_963601305.1 bacterium
GGCAGACGGCTCGGAAAAACTTAACACCGCGGATGTGGTCAAATTGTTTTTGGCGGACGATACGTTTGAGAAATTCGCGGGCGCTGCGAAGAGCGGTTCGGAATTCCTGGCACTTAAGAATCTCACGTTTTCCGTAGAGCCTGAGATTGTCTATGAGGATGCGGATATCATTGTAATCAACAAGCCGTCCGGCATGCTCTCCCAGAAAGCGGAGGCGGCAGATGTATCCGCTAATGAATATATATTGCATACGCTGATCGAGCGCGGAGAACTGACCGAGGAGATGATGCGGACATTCCGCCCGTCGGTGTGCAACCGGCTTGACCGCAATACGTCCGGGCTTTTGATCGCTGGAAAGACCCTAAAGGGCTTACAGGAGATGGCGGAGGCATTAAAGAACCGCAGCGTTGGCAAGTATTACCGCTGTATCGTAAAGGGCGAGGTGCGGGAGGCTGCGCATATCAAGGGTTATCTCTTAAAGGATGAGACGAACAATCAGGTGAAGATCTTAAAGGAGCGCGTGGCAGATGCAAAGCCGATCGAGACCGAATACTGCCCCGTTCGCAGCAAGGGGGGATATACGGAGCTTGAGGTGCATCTGATCACCGGACGTTCCCATCAGATCCGTGCACATTTATCATCCATCGGTCATCCGATCTTAGGGGACCATAAATATGGGATAAAAAGTGTCAACCAGAGGTTAGAAAAAGACCTTCAGATCCGTTCTCAGATGCTTCATGCTTATCGTATGGTCTTTGCGGACGGAAGGGAGATCGTGGCTCCCTGCGGGGATGAATTTGAGAAATTCTGGTCAGTTGTTGTACAGTTGTTGTAAAGTTAAATAAAGTGATAGACATTTGAAAAAAAGATGGTAAAATAATGTTAAGAAAAAATAGGAAAAAAGTATGGAGGTAACACAAATGAAAAAGAAAAAGAGAAAGTCCAGTATTATGGCTAAACTCGTAACTCCAGTGGCAATTCTTGGATTGAT
Source organism: bacterium (assembly GCA_963601305.1). Classification (GTDB taxonomy): domain Bacteria; phylum Bacillota; class Clostridia; order Lachnospirales; family Lachnospiraceae; genus Roseburia. The sequence goes on from CAVCFM010000244.1 coordinate 7,941, forward strand.
TGCCGTATTGATCGCGGGAGAGGCCTTATATTCTATGACTGCGATCCAGAACGAGAGTTCCGAAATTTCACAGGAAGGGCTTCGCGCAACGATCTGTCTGGATGAGATCAATCATTTATTTGCTGAGTCACAGAAGCTTTGCATCGGACTTTGCGCAGAGCCAAGCGAGGATATGTATGAATATGTTGCATCCCAGCTGACGGAATATCAGACAGATGTGGCTACTTATGAGCAGGAGCTCCTTGCGATGGATCACTATTTCAGCGCTGATGAGCTGCAACTGCTGAGTGACACCGTTGCATTGATAGATGATGCCCAGAATTCAATCGTAGAGCTCATGCAGCTGGCAATGTCAGGACAGTCTGAAAAAGCGGTATCACAGGCAAATACGACATTTGCCGGATGGACGGACACCATTGCAGCGAACATGGATTCCCTGATCACCAGCAATGATGCCCAGGTAAAGTCTAATGTCCAGGCTCAGAAGGATTTGTACAACAGGAACAGAACAATTTCCATGCTCCTGCTGGTTGTAGCTGCTGCAACATTTGTCGTTGTTGTTATGTCTGTTCTGAAAGCTGTCGTACAGCCGCTTAAGAATCAGACGAAGGAGCTTAAAGCGATCATTGATGAGATTGAGGCAGGACAGGGAGATCTGACAAAGCGTATTACCGTGAAGTCTGGTGATGAGATCGGACAGTCCTCCGAGGGTATTAATCACTTTATTGAAACGCTTCAGCGTATTATGTCCAATATTATCAATACTTCCCACACATTAGATGGTATTATTGGAAACGTGGCTGGAAGCGTATCAGCATCCAGTGACAGCGCCAATGATATCTCTGCGATTATGGAAGAACTTTCTGCTACGATGGAAGAGGTCTCAGCAACGACGAATAATGTGAGCGAGAATACGGCTTCCGCAGAGAAAATGGTTCAGAAGATGGCTGGGCAGACAAAGGTGATCTCCCAGTACGCACAGGAGATGAAGGATCGTGCAACTGAGTTAGAGCAGACGGCAACTGAGAATATGAGCAATACCAGTGATATGATCGGTGAGATTACCACAGAGATGAACCAGGCTCTTGAGAATTCTAAGAGCGTTGAGAAGGTTGCTCAATTGACAGAAGATATTTTAAGTATTTCAAGCCAGACAAACCTGTTAGCATTGAATGCATCTATTGAGGCAGCGAGAGCAGGCGAGGCAGGAAAGGGATTTGCGGTAGTTGCAGATGAGATCCGGCAGCTTGCAGATTCTTCCCGTGAGACAGCGAATAATATCCAGTCTATCAATGAGCAGGTAATCGAGGCGGTCCAGGGCTTAGTAAAATCCTCCGAGAAGATCATTGCTTATATCAATCAGAATATTCTTCCAGATTATGAGTCCTTCGTACACGGTGGACAGCAGTACAGTGATGATGCGAACCATATCGATTCCACAATGATGGAATATGCTGCTGAGGCACAGGAGATCTTAAAAACCATGACAGAGATGGCAGAGGCAATCGAAGGAATCAGCCGTGCAGTGGAAGAGTCTGCAAATGGCGTGACAGATGCTGCAACCAATATTGACTCTCTGGTACAGTCCATTTCAACTGTAAATGGACAGATGGAAGAGAACAGTGTAGTTGCAAGAAACTTAAAGGATGAGTCGGCAGCTTTTACGAATGTCTAAATAGCACAGGTACATAACAGAAAGAAACGCCCGAACCGGCATCTGCCGGTTCGGGCGTTTCTTTCTGTTATAGCGTTTTACTTAATTGTAGAATAAAATCATTTTCCCATATTTGCATTGATATGACGTTTGATTGCTTCAAAGCTCTCTACACTGACATCATGCTCGATCTTGCAGGCATCCTCAGCCGCAACCCGCGGATCAACGCCAAGCATAACAAGCCAGTTCGATATGATGGTGTGTCGCTCGTATATTTTCTCTGCAACCTCAAGTCCCTGTTCGGTCAGGTGAATGTGACCTTCCGGACTAACCGTAATATAACCATTCTCGCGAAGATTTTTCATCGCGACACTGACACTCGGTTTTTTAAAATTCATCTCATTGGCAATATCAACAGCACGGACATTTCCCAATCTGTGATTTAATACGAGAATTGTCTCCAGGTAATTTTCTGTGGATTCATTCATTACCATTTAAGCCGACCCCCTCTCTATATTCTTCAAGTATAACATAAGAAAGCCTGTTTGACAAAGAAATCTTTTTCACTATAATGAAATTAATGGAGGGAACAGAATGGCAACATGGAATTCAAGAGGGCTTCGAGGCTCTACGTTAGAGGAATTTATCAATTTAAGCAATGAGAAATATCTGGAAAATGGACTGGCATTGATCCAGAAGGTGCCAACGCCGATTACCCCCATTAATATCGATAAAGAGACTCGCCACATTACGCTGGCATATTTTGACCAGAAGAGCACCGTCGACTATATCGGCGCCGTACAGGGGATTCCGGTATGCTTTGATGCCAAGGAATGCAACGCGGATACGTTTCCGTTACAGAACATTCATGCGCATCAGGTGGCGTTTATGGAAAATTTTGAAAAACAGGGTGGTGTTGCCTTTTTTTTGATCAGCTATACCCAAAAAGATGAATTTTATTATCTCCGGTTTGAAAAATTAAAGGAGTTTTGGCAGAGAGCGGAGGACGGAGGACGCAAGAGTTTCCGGTATGAGGAACTGGAACCGGAGTTTTTTCTGCCGAAGGGAAGGAGCGTGTTAGTTCCTTATCTGGACGGGTTACAAAAAGATTTAGAGGTAAGGGATTGACTTTTAGCTGGTTTTCTCCTATAATGAACGAAAATTTCACTTGGTAGCATGCTGCCAAATTAGCACGCTAAAGTGTGAGCCGGATTTCAAACAATTACAGGCAGAACAGGAGAGGATTATGAATCGAAGATTGCTGCATACGCCGGAGGGTGTAAGGGATATTTACAACGAGGAATGTGAAAAAAAGCTGATTTTACAGGATGGTCTGTATCAGATGCTAAGGCAGTACGGTTATCATCCGATCCAGACGCCGACCTTTGAATTTTTTGATATTTTTGGAAAAGAGATTGGAACGACTCCGTCGAAGGATCTGTACAAATTTTTTGACAGGGAGGGCAACACGCTGGTGCTGCGGCCGGATATGACACCGTCGATCGCGCGCTCTGCCTCCAAGTATTTCGGTGACGAGGATATGCCGATACGTCTCTGCTATATGGGCAACACGTTTATCAATAACAACAGCTATCAGGGGCGGCTCAAGGAGAATACACAGATCGGTGCGGAGCTGATCGGGGACGATACCGTGGATGCGGATGCCGAGATGATATCGATGGTGGTTACGTGTCTGAAAAAAGCAGGACTTTCGAATTTTCAGATCAGTATCGGTCATGCGGATTTCTTCCGCGGGCTGATGGAAGCGGCAGGACTTTTTGAGGAGCAGGAAGAGGAACTGCGGGATCTGATCTCCAACAAGAACTTTTTCGGTGTGGAGGAATTTGTCCAGTCACTGGACATCAAGGATGATTTAAAGCAGTTGTTTGGGATGCTCGGTGTCCTCGACGGCGGCGTGGATGAGCTTGGCAGGGCAAAGGCTTATGCTGTTTCCTATCCACGGATACTAAGGGCGATTGAGCGTCTCGAGGAGCTTCATAAAATACTTGAAGCCTATGAGGTATCACGTTATGTCTCTTATGAGCTGGGAATTATCAGCAATTACCAGTATTATACCGGCATTATCCTAAAGGGCTATACCTTTGGCAGCGGGGAACCCATCGTAAAGGGCGGTCGTTACGACAAGTTACTGACTTATTTTGGCAAGCAGTCGCCCGCCATCGGTTTTGCGATTGTGGTCGACCAGCTTCTGGTGGCACTCTCCAGGCAAAAAATTGAGATACCGCTTAACTATCAGACGGTGCTGATCGTGTATACACCGGATTACCGCAAGGAGGCAATTTTATGTGCGGGGGAGCGGCGCAGCTTAGGCGGCAATGTGGAATTGATCTGCAAGGATGAGGCGAAGACGAAGGACGATTATCTCGCCTATGCAAAACGGAACCATATCTCGGAGGTACGGTTTTTGATGGAACAAGTGGATGGACAGTGAAAGGGGTATGGCGATAACGCGATGGATGAGATGAGATATCTTACTTTTGCACTGGGCAAGGGTAGACTGGCGAATAAGACATTGGAACTTTTTGAAAAGATAGGCATCACCTGCGAGGAAATGAAGGATAAGGATACGCGCAAGCTGATTTTCGTCAATGAGGAGCTAAAGCTTCGTTTTTTTCTGGCAAAGGGACCGGATGTGCCGACCTACGTGGAGTACGGCGCAGCGGATATCGGGATTGTCGGCAAGGATACGATATTGGAGGAAGGGCGCAATATTTATGAGGTGCTTGATCTGGGCTTTGGGAAATGCCGGATGTGCATCTGCGGACCGGAGAGCGCACGCGACTTACTGCTGCACCATGAGCTGATCCGTGTCGCGACAAAGTACCCGCATATTGCAAAGGACTATTTTTACAATAAGAAGCATCAGACCGTGGAGATCATCAAGTTAAACGGTTCGATTGAGCTGGCGCCCATCGTCGGGCTGTCAGAGGTGATCTGTGATATTGTGGAGACCGGTTCCACACTGCGGGAGAACGGACTGTGCGTGTTGGAAGAAGTGTGTCCGCTCTCGGCGCGGATGGTGGTCAACCAGGTGAGCATGAAAATGGAAAATGAGCGCATCACAAAGCTGATTTCGGATTTAAAACAGGTAATCGCATAACTTGTGGCAGGAGGACGAAGCGTATGAGGATCTTAACGTTAAATAAACAGACACAGGACAACATCTTAGAAAATTTGTTAAAGCGTAGCCCGAATTCTTACGGGGAATTTGAGGGAAGGGTAAATGCCATTATCGAGAATGTGCGCACAAACCGGAATGCGGCGGTATTTGAATACACGAAGCAGTTTGACGGCGTCACGATCAATGCAGATAATCTGGTTGTGACGGAGGAAGAGATCAAAGAAGCTTATGAATTGGTGGACCCAAAGCTTCTTGAAGTCATTCGTAAAGCACTTAAAAATATCCGTGAATATCACGCAAAACAGTGCCAGAATTCCTGGTTTACCTCGGAGAATAACGGCATTATCCTGGGTCAGAAGGTGACCCCGTTAGAAAAAGTCGGCGTCTATGTGCCGGGCGGAAAGGCGGTCTATCCGTCGTCGGTTCTCATGAATGTCATCCCGGCAAAGGTTGCGGGGGTAGATCGTATTATCATGACGACTCCGCCGGATAAAAATGGAAAAGTGTATCCATCCACGCTTGTGGCTGCAAAGGAAGCCGGGGTGGATGAAATCTACAAAGT
>CAVCFM010000245.1:0-6725 GCA_963601305.1 bacterium
GTGGAGATACCGCCCTTCTTATTACCAGGTGAAGGGTTCTCATAGATTGTCTGGTGGTTGTCCTTAAAGTACTGTTTGAAATCGTTGATCAACGTTACGGTCTCATCAAACAGTTCCCTGTTCTCACAGCGGTTCATAAGGAGTGTCTCCGCACCAAACATTTCCGGCACTTCCGTTAAAATGGTTGTGCCGCCTTTGCTGATCAGGATATCTGAGAACTTACCTACCAGCGGATTGGCTGTAATACCGGAAAATCCGTCACTACCGCCACATTTCATACCGATGATCAGCTTGGATGCGCTGATCGGCTCGCGCTTAAATGTGGATGCATACTCGATCAATTCCTCTAAGAGTGCCTCTCCTGCCTCCATCTCGTCTTCCACTTCCTGACAGACAAGGAACTTCACACGATTCTCATCGTATGCACCAATATACTTTTTCAGCTCGCCGATATTGCTGTTCTCACAGCCAAGACCGAGCACCAACACACCACCTGCATTCGGATGATTGACCAGGTCTGCAAGGATCGTTCTTGTGTGCTCCTGGTCATCTCCCATCTGGGAGCATCCATACGGATGCGGGAAAGCGATTACCTCTTCCACCGTTCCGTGCACTTTTGCGTTCGCTGCCTTAGCCATAGCTGTCGCAATGTTGTTGACACAGCCGACTGTCGGTACGATCCAGACCTCATTGCGGACACCCACTTTGCCGTCCGGTCTGTTAAATCCCATAAACGTAGCTTCCTCGGTTGCAGCAAGCTTCGTCTCCACCGGCTCATAGGTATATTCCAGTAAATCCCCCAATGCAGTCTTAATATTATGTACATGCACCCAGTTACCAGCCTTGATGGCTTCCTTGGCATTTCCGATACGGAATCCGTATTTTATCACGTCCTCGCCACATGCGATATCGCGGATTGCCATCTTGTGACCAGCCGGAATTGTCTCAAGGGCGGTTACCGTCATATCACCGACGGTAACCTGCTCTCCTTCTTTCAATTCCTTAAGCGCTACTATTACATTATCACATTCATTGATTTTAATAAAGTCTTTCATGCAATTCTCCTAAAGAAATTGTTTTATGCGAAAATTTTCTCCATTGCTTTTCTCATTCCCAGCTCACGGATCTCTGCAACATAAGATGCAACTGCATCCTCAACACCGGCAAATTTGCTTAAATCCTGTCCCCAGAAAGACTCGTTGGAAAGTACCAGATGTGCATACTCTTTTGCATCTTTTCCGCTGTTTGCAGCGAAGAACTCTAATACTGCAGCATCATCTAAGATATGATACTCTGCGCCGTCGCGATGTCCGATCAATGCCTTGTCGCGGATCTCACTGCCGGTGTAGAATGCCATCAGTGCAGCTAAGGAGAAGGTTAAATGTACCGGAAGTTTGCCTTCTTTCTCAATGTATCCAAGGAAGCTCGGCATACATCTTGCTCTCCACTTAGAAACAGAGTTAAGAGAGATGGATAACAGCGCGTGTTTTACATACGGGTTGTTAAATCTGGTAAGTACAGCCTCTGCAAAATCAACCAGATCCTGCTTTGGAAGTGTCAGTGTCGGGATCACCTCGTCAAAAATTGTCTTTTTAATGTAGTCTAAGATCAGCTCATCTTTCATGGACTCTAACACGATGTCGTTGCCGCATAAGTATGAAGCGAGAACAAAGGAAGTATGCGCACCGTTTAAGATACGGACCTTTCTCTGTTTGTATGGCTTCTGGTTGTCAGTGAAGATAACCGGAAGTCCTGCATCCGGAAGCGGGAACTCTTTGCTGATGTCCTTTGCGCTCTCGATTACCCAGAGTGCAAACGGCTCGCCTGTTACGATCAGGTTATCCTGATATCCGAATTCTTTGCAGAGCTCCTCTGCCTCATCTCTCGGGTAACCGGTTACAATACGGTCAACTAGAGTGGATGTAAATACACATGCCTCATTTAACCATGTAACAAATCCCTCTTCCAAGTTCCAGAGTGCTGCTAATTTCAATACACACTCTTTTAAGTGGATTCCGTTGTCATCGATCAGCTCAACCGGGAGCATAACAAGACCTTTGTCCATTGCTCCGTCAAAATGTTTGTATCTCTCATATAAGAATTTTGTCAATTTACCAGGATAGCTCTTCGGCGGGTTCATCTCAAGGCGGTCGGTATCATCATACACGATTCCTGCCTCTGTGGTGTTGGACACGATGTAACGAAGTGTGTCTAATTTTGCAAATGCTGCGTACTTCTCATACTCGCCATATGCATCTACTGCATCTGCGACACTGGTAACCACGCGGTTGATGCGCTTTGCCTCTCCGTCAACAATTCCGCGAAGCTGAACCGTATACTGACATTCCTGCTCATGGAATCTGTCAAGGCTGCCAAACTCGATTGGTTTTACCAGCACGATATCTCCGTCAAATTTTCCCTGCTCGTTTGCAATGTCGATCATGTAATCAACGAATGCGCGAAGGAAGTTACCCTCACCAAATTGTAATACTTTTACCGGTCTTTCAACCTTTCCTGTTTTCTTTTTGCTTAACAGTTCCATGGTTATCCTCCTGATAATCTTCTTGTTGTAGTATTGTTTTCTATTTATTTTGTCGCTATGTAAGCGTTTACACAAAGTATTCTTACACCTTTTCGTAAATTAGTCAATATGTAATTTTGCACAATTTAGTAAAGTCTTCCATTCTACTTCCATCATTGCTATATTTTTTTAGCGTTTTTGTTAGTTTTTCGCATTTCCGATGTTGCTTTCTCATTTTTCGTATTGTATAATGATAACGATTGTTATGAAAATGCTTTCATAACTTTTTACATTGACGGAAACAGGGGTATGACTACGATGACAATTTACGACATATCAAAAAAGGCCGGGGTATCTATTGCCACTGTGTCGCGTGTTTTAAATGGAAGTGATAAGGTCAAGCCTTCCACCAGGAAAAAGGTGATGGACATTATCGAGGAATATGATTACACGCCAAATGCATATGCAAGAGGTATGGGACTTCAATCCCTACAAACCATCGGTATTTTGTGTGCGGACTCATCTGACCTGTTTTTAGCCAAGGCTGTCTATTATTTAGAGCAGGAGCTGCAGGCAAACGGCTATGAGTCGCTGCTCTGCTGTACCGGTTACAATCTGGACATCAAGAAGAATTATCTGAATTTGATCCTTTCCAAAAAAGTAGACGGGATCATCCTCGTGGGTTCGAACTTCATTGGCACCACGGAGGAGGAGAACCAGTATATCAAGGATGTCTCTGCCCAGATTCCAATCATGCTGCTCAATGCTTCTTTTGACTATCCGAATGTATACAGCACGCTCTGCGACGATCAGGGCTCGATGCATGAGGCAGTCTCTTCCATGCTTTCCGCCGGAATTACGGATATTCTCTATCTGTACAATTCCTATTCTTACAGCGGAAGTAAAAAACTAAGCGGTTACAAGGAAGCAATGACAGATGCCGGCATCACCGATTACGGAAAATACATTCATTATTATGACGGCGATCCGCAGCAGCTTGATGCTGTCGCAGATTTTGTGGAACGCGTCGCCAGAAAAACCTCCTTCCACGGAGTGGTTGCCTCTGACGACTCTCTCGCCATCGGGGCTATCAAATATGCTCTGCGTCAGGGAATGCATATTCCGGAAGATTTATCTGTGATCGGGTATAATAATTCCATGCTCACCACCTGCTGTACGCCGGAGCTCACATCGGTGGACAACCGTCTCGAGACTCAGACCCATCAGCTGGTACAGACACTGCTCGGCGTTCTCTCCGGAGAAGAAATGCCGAAGAAATCCATTTTCTCCGGAAAATTAATCAAACGTGGAACCACATTATTTTAAATATGGAGGAATACATCATGAAACAATTTATGGACAAAAACTTTTTATTGCAGACCGAGACTGCGCAGAAATTATATTTTGACTACGCAGCAACCACACCGATCTTAGATTATCACTGCCACATCAATCCGCAGGAGATTTACGAGGATCGTCAGTTTGAGAACATCACTCAGGTATGGCTCGGTGGAGACCATTACAAATGGCGCTTCATGCGTTCCTGTGGTGTAGATGAGCACTTCATCACCGGCGATGCATCCGACAAGGAGAAGTTCTTAAAATGGGCTGAGGTTCTCGGCAAAGCAATCGGCAACCCACTCTTCCACTGGAGCCACCTGGAGTTACAGAAATACTTCGGTTACCATGGCGTTTTAAACAAGAACACCGCTGAGGAAGTATGGGAGTTATGCAACAAGCGTCTCGCTGAGCCGGATATGACTGTCCGCAACATCATCAAACAGTCTAACGTTACTTTAATCTGTACCACAGACGATCCAGTCGACTCCTTAGAGTGGCACAAAAAAATCGCAGAAGACACCACCTTTGATGTACAGGTACTTCCTGCATGGCGTCCGGACAAAGCAATGAACATCGAGAAAGTTACCTATCTGGATTACTTAAAACAGTTATCCGATGTATCAGGCGTTGCTATCTCCACATTTGCAGACCTCTGCGCAGCTCTCTCCAACCGTATGGACTTCTTCGCTTCCATGGGATGTTCTGTATCTGACCACGGACTTGAGTATGTGATGTATGCGCCTGCTTCTGCCGAGGAAGTTGAGGCTATCTTTGCAAAACGTCTTGCCGGAAACGACATCACCCGCGAGGAAGAGTTAAAATTCAAGACTGCATTCATGATCTTCGTTGGCAACGAGTACGCAAAACGCGACTGGGTAATGCAGTTACATTACGGATGCAAGCGCGACAACAACACTCCGATGTTCAACAAATTAGGACCGGATACCGGATACGACTGTATCAACAACTACGCTCCGTCTTCTGAGATGGCAGATTACTTAAATGCATTAAACGAAAAAGGAACCCTTCCTAAGACCATCATCTACAGCTTAAACCCGAACGACAACCAGGCGATCGGTACTCTCTTAGGATGTTTCCAGGATTCCACCGCTGTTGCCAAGATCCAGCAGGGTTCCGCATGGTGGTTCAATGATCACAAGACCGGCATGCAGGATCAAATGATCTCCCTGGCTAACCTGGGTAATCTGTCCGGATTCGTAGGAATGCTGACCGACTCCAGAAGCTTCCTGTCCTACACCAGACATGAGTACTTCCGTCGTATCCTGTGCAACCTGATCGGTAACTGGGTAGAGAGCGGTGAGTTCCCCGCAGATTACGATATCTTAGAGGAAATCGTCCGTGGCATCTGCTACAACAACGCTGTAAAATATTTTGGCTTTAACCTGTAAAATATAATCAAAAAAGGAGCGACTTATCATGGAATTAAGAACCGCAGCATCTCCAAGAGATGTCAAACATTACACAACCGAGCGTTTGAGAGAAGAATTTCTGATTGACGACTTATTTCAGCCGGATGTCATCAAATTAGTTTACAGCCATATCGACCGCATCATCACCGGTTCCGCTGTGCCTGTAAAAGAGGCATTAAAGCTTACCGCAGGCGATGAGCTGCGCGCTCAGTACTTCTGCGAGAGACGTGAGCTCGGCGTTATCAATATCGGTGGTGATGGCAAGATCACCATCGACGGAAAAGTATATCCGGTTGCACACAAGGAAGGTATGTATATCGGAATGGGTTCTAAGGACATTACCTTTGAGAGTGTCGACGCCTCTGCACCTGCCAAATTTTACTTAAACAGTGCTCCTGCACATATGACCTACCCGACCGTTTTGATCAAACCGGAAGGAACACCGGAGGACGGTGTTATCATCGTCAAGGACTGCAACAAGGTAGAACTTGGCTCCTTAGAGACAGCCAACCACAGAACCATCTGCAAGTACATCCTGCCAGGTCAGGTGGAAAGCTGCCAGTTAGAGATGGGTATGACAAAGCTTGAGCCAGGCAGTGTCTGGAACACCATGCCATGTCACACACATGACAGACGTATGGAGGTTTATCTGTACTTCGATATGCCGGAAGATGCTCTGGTTATGCACTACATGGGCGAGCCGACTGAGACCAGACATATCGTAATGCGCAACGAGCAGGCAGTCATCTCTCCAAGCTGGTCCATCCACTCCGGCTGTGGCACCCAGGCTTACACATTTATCTGGGGCATGGTTGGCGAGAATCAGGACTTCGACGATATGGACGATGTCGCTATGACGGATTTAATGTAAAAAAAGTGTGCGGGCAACCGCACACTTAAAAATATTCGCGCCAAATGCGCAGAAAGAGGATATTATATGAAAATCGCATTGATTAACGAAAACAGCCAGGCAGCAAAGAACGAAATGATCTGCTCCACCTTAAAGTCTGTCGTAGAACCGATGGGTCACGAGGTATTTAATTACGGCATGTACTCTGCTGAGGATGAGCATCAGCTCACTTATGTACAGAACGGTATTCTTGCCGCAGTACTTTTAAACTCCGGTGCAGCAGATTTTGTTATCACCGGATGCGGAACCGGCGAGGGTGCTATGCTCGCATGCAACTCCTTCCCTCAGGTACTCTGCGGACACGTTGAGTCTCCACTTGACGCTTATCTGTTCTCACAGGTAAATGACGGAAACTGCATTGCTCTTCCATTTGCAGAGAACTTCGGCTGGGGCGGCGAATTAAACCTCACCTACATTTTTGAGAAATTATTCTGCGCACCAGGTGGCGGCGGATATCCAAAGGAACGTGTCGTACCGGAGCAGCGCAACAAAAAAATCTTAGACGAGGTAAAAAAAGTAACAC
>CAVCFM010000246.1:0-5661 GCA_963601305.1 bacterium
GTTCAGTATCATCTATAGCCTGGCGGGAGCGATGCTCAGCTTTGCAGTCATGGCGCTGCTGAAAAAAACAGGAAAATTCGGAGTGCTGCCCATCAGCATCAGCGGCGGAATATTCCACAATGTGGGACAGCTGGTGGTCGCAGCGCTTGTGGTAGAGAATTATAACATATTTTATTATATGCCGGTGCTTCTGGTTGCCGGGATTGTGACCGGAGCTTTGATCGGCATTGCAGCCCAGGAAATTATATTGCGGCTGCGCTGAAAGGAGAGTCTGCATGTATTCATATATCCGGGGAACTCTTGCGGATGTAGAGGAAGAACTTATCGTTGTGGAGGCCGGCGGTATCGGCTACAACATTTATATTACCGGGCAGGTGTTTGACTATCTGCCCCCGGTTGGCTCAGAGATAAAGGTTTACACCTATCTGTCCGTCCGGGAAGATGCCATGCTGTTATATGGTTTTTTGACAAAAGAGGATCTGAAGTTTTTCAAGCTTCTGATCGGTGTCAATGGAATCGGACCGAAGGGGGCGCTTGGAATTTTGTCTGCCATGTCGGCGGATGATCTGCGCTTTGCAGTGCTTGCCGATGACGCGAAGGCGATCGCAAAAGCCCCGGGAATCGGTGCGAAGACGGCACAGCGATTGATACTGGAACTGAAGGACAAGATCAGTCTTGAGGATGCCTTTGAGCAGAAGTTAGCCCACACTGAGGAAGCGGCAGCGGTAAATTCTGCCAAGGGTGTGCAAAACGAAGCCGTACAGGCGCTGGTGGCATTGGGCTACGGGGCGACCGAGGCGCTTCGTGCGGTAAATGCAGTGGAGATCTCCGATGGAATGGAAGTGGAAGAGCTCTTAAAGGCTGCGCTTAAGAACATGGCATTTTTATAATAGAGGTTTTTTATGGAAAAACGTGTGATATCCACCCAGGTGCAGGAGGAGGACTTAAAAATCGAAAAGAGCCTTCGCCCGCAATATCTGGAGGATTATATTGGACAGCAGAAGACCAAGGAAAATTTAAAAGTATATATTGAGGCGGCGAAGGCGAGGGGGGAATCCCTTGACCATGTCCTGTTTTTTGGCCCTCCGGGTCTTGGAAAGACGACGCTTGCGGGGATTATTGCAAATGAGATGGGCACGCACATGAAGATCACGTCCGGTCCGGCGATCGGTAAACCCGGCGAGATGGCAGCAATCTTAAGCAACCTGCAGGAGGGAGATATCCTTTTTGTGGACGAGATACACCGCTTAAACCGTCAGGTGGAGGAAGTCCTTTACCCTGCCATGGAGGATTATGTGATTGATATCATGATCGGAAAGGGCGCGACAGCACGTTCCATCCGGCTTGATCTGCCGAAGTTTACGCTGGTGGGGGCAACCACCCGTGCCGGACTGTTGTCGGCACCGCTCAGAGACCGTTTCGGCGTGGTACATCACCTGGAATTTTATACGGTGGACGAGCTTAAGACGATCATCATGCAGTCGGCGAAGGCATTGCAGGTGGAGATTGACGAGGACGGAGCCTTTGAGATGGCGAGACGCTCAAGGGGAACGCCGCGTCTGGCAAACCGTCTCTTAAAGCGTGTCCGGGATTTTGCGGAGGTAAAATACGACGGGAAGATCACAAGGGAAGTCGCCAATTTTGCGCTGGATTTACTGGAAGTGGACAAGATGGGACTCGACCAGAATGACAGAAATATTTTAATGACGATGATCGAGAAGTTTTCCGGCGGTCCGGTGGGACTTGACACGCTTGCCGCTGCCATCGGGGAAGATGCGGGAACCATCGAGGATGTCTACGAGCCTTATCTGGTTAAGAACGGATTTATCAACCGCACGCCGAAGGGCAGAGTGGTCACGGATTATGCCTACGCCCATTTTGGCATAGCGAGGGCAGGAGAAGACAATAAGTAGTTGCTTTTCTATAGATGTGCCATTATAATATACTATATATTGCGATGTGGCTGATGCGAAAGCAGTATGTGCCAGGGAGGAAGACGGTATGTCAGGAAAGACAAGCGCCGAAGTGATCATCGGTGGTAAAGTATATACATTGAGCGGCTACGAAGGGGAAGAATATCTTCAGCGGGTTGCTACCTATATCAACAATAAAATCAACGAATTCAGCAATATGGAAGAACTGCGGCGTTTTCCGAGCGACATGAAAGCGACACTGCTTGAACTCAACATTGCCGATGACTATTTTAAGGCGAAGGCACAGGTGGAGAAGTTAGAGCAGGAGATTGAGCAGAAAGACAAAGAAATTTATGATTTAAAGCATGATTTGATCTCCAATCAGATCAAGTCGGAGAGCGATGAACAGTCCCTAAAGGAATTAGAGGCAAAGAATCGGGAGCTGCTCTTGAATAAAGCCAAGTTAGAGGCAAGCTTAGAGGATGCGCTGCTTGGAAAAGTATCTGCCGAAAGCACAACTGAAGACTGATACGAGGGGGACGAGAGATGCATTTCGTCCCCTGTTTTGATTGGAATGGTAATAGAAAGATATGAGGAGTCAGGATGAATAAGATCCTTAAAAAAGAAATCGAGCTGCTTGCACCGGCAGGTTCTTACGAGACCTTTTGCGCGGTGGTACGCGCCGGAGCAGATGCAGTTTATCTAGGAGGCAGCCAGTTTGGTGCCCGGGCATATGCGAATAATTTCAATGAGGAAGAGCTGTGCAAAGCGATTGATTTTGCCCACAGCCATGGCGTGGCGGTTTATCTTACGGTAAACACGCTGTTTAAGGAGCGTGAGTTAGAAGAGGGACTCTATCCGTACCTTCTGCCGTATTATAAGCAGGGGCTCGATGCGGTGATCGTGCAGGATATGGGTGCGATCGCCCTGATACGTGTGGCATTCCCGGATATGGATATCCATACAAGCACGCAGATGACGGTGACGGATGCCTTGGGAGCGTCCTACATGAAGTCGCTTGGGGCAACCCGGGTCGTGACTGCCCGTGAGATGTCGCTTGCAGAAATCTGCCGGATCAAAGAGCAGGTGGATGTGGAGATCGAGAGCTTTGTTCATGGAGCGCTGTGTTACTGTTATTCGGGACAGTGCCTGTTAAGCAGTATGTTAGGTGGCAGGAGCGGTAACCGCGGCAGGTGTGCGCAGCCGTGCAGACTGCCTTATGAGGTCTATGATGCAGATATGCATCATATCGCCTGCAAGGGAAGTTATGTGCTAAGTCCGAAGGATCTGTGTACGATCTCGGCAATTCCGGCGTTGTCGGAGAACGGAGTGTATTCCTTTAAGATTGAGGGACGCATGAAGCAGGCGGAATATGCAGCCGGGGTAGTGTCTGTCTACCGAAGCTACATTGACCGTTATCTGGACGCGCTAAACCGTGCAAGAGAGACCGGCATGACTGAGGCAGATGCCAGAAAGACAGCCGCAGAGCACTATCATGTGACGAAGGAAGACCAGAAGAAGCTGCTTGCCATGGGCAACCGCAGCGGCTTTACGGACGGATATTACTTCCGGCATAACGGCAAGGAGATGATCACCTTCGGAAGGCCCGGGCATACCAAGAGTGAGTCCGCCCAGGGAGAGGAGATGCTCCGTGAAGTCCGCAGAACCTATATCGAGGGGGACGTGGAGCAATCCAAAGAAAAAATCAAAGGAATCTTAAGATTAAAAAAAGATTTCCCTGCTATACTGGAACTGGAATATGGGACATGCCATGTGCGCACGGAGGGCGATGTGGTACAGGCGGCGTTAAAGCAGCCGTTATCCGGGGAAAAAATAGAGAGCAGCATGAGAAAAACAGGCAATACGCCGTTTACATTTGAGAGTATTAATATCGATATGGATGAGGCAGTATTTATGCCGGTACAGGCGCTCAATCAGCTGCGCAGAGCGGCGCTAGAGGAGCTGGAGAGTCAGATGTATGCCACATACCGAAGAGACGAGCCGAAGGCGATGCGCGGGACGGATGATGGCACCCGGCAGAACATGCGTGCATCGGACAGCCGGTTTTATCCGGAAAATGACGTCACAGCAGGACGAAACGTGGCGGTTTCCGTGGAGCAAAGGGAACAGCTCTCTGTGATCTTACGGAAGGATTATGTGGACGATATTTATCTTGACAGCAGTTGTTATGCCAGAGCAGGGCTGTTTGAGGCGTTGAGCGGTGATGTGAAGAAAATCCATGGAGCCGGGAAGAAGGCATATTATATTATGCCGGCAGTGTTCCGCAGAGGAACGGCAGCTTTTTATGAGAAACATCTTGGAGAGCTGAAGGCGGCAGCGCTGGATGGCCTGGTGGTAAAAAGCTACGATGCCCTTGCTTTTGTGAATACATATCTGGGGACGGAACTTTCTATTATTCTCGACCACAGTCTTTATAGCTGGAACACAAGGGCGAAGGAGATGCTCTGGGCGGACGGAGTCCTAAGAGACACGGCACCGCTGGAGTTAAACCGAAGAGAGCTGATGGAGCGTGACAACCGCGGGAGCGAGTGGGTGGTGTATGGATACCTGCCGCTTATGACATCCGCACAGTGCGTTCATGCCAATACCGGCACCTGTGATAAGACCAAAACTGTGGTATATTTAAAGGACCGCTATGGAAAATATTTCCCGGTAAAAAATAACTGTACCGAATGTTATAATACCTTATATAATACCACACCGCTGATCCTGTTTGCTGCATTGGAAGATGCAGATAAAATGGGAATGGCTGGGATCAGGCTTTGTTTTACGGTTGAGGATGAGGCTGGCGTGGAGAAGGTGTTATCCTGCTATGAGCAGATCGTCCTGCAAAAAAGAAGCATGGCAGAAGTTGTGGAGAATGGAAGTTACACGAATGGACATTATAAACGAGGAGTCGAGTAACCTATGGCAAAAGTGATTGTGGAAGTATCGAAGTATGTGATGATGATACTGTTTGCGCTCTATACCTTAGAATCCTTTTTGGGGCTGCGGCGCAGGATATCAGAAGAATCAAAAAACAGAGTGTACAGGCACCAGATATTTCTCATGTATCTCCTGCATTTAGATGGGTTTCTTGTCATCTATGCGGCGACGGATGATGTGCGGATGATCGTGTTTTATTTTGCACAGGTTGCGCTGAATACCATGCTGTTGATCTGTTATCATCTGATCTACCGCAATGCGTCAAAATCAGTTGGAAACAACATGTGTATGCTGCTTGTGGTCGGATTTATCATTTTAACAAGAATCTCTTTTGACAAGGCAGTCAAGCAGTATATCATTGCGGTGGCATCTGCGGTGATTACCGCATTTATTCCGGTCATTATCAGAAAGACCAGTGGATTGCGGAAGATGACATATGTGTATGCAGGGGTCGGGATCGTTGCGCTGCTGCTTGTTGCGATTATGGGAAGTACCAGCTACGGTGCCAAAATTTCAATCTCCATAGCCGGAATTTCAATCCAGCCGTCGGAGTTTGTCAAAATACTGTTCGTCTTTTTTGTGGCGGGCATGTTATATGAGAACACGGAGTTTAAACAGGTGTGCATCGCGACGGCGCTGGCGGCGCTGCACGTGCTGATCCTTGTGGTATCAAAGGATCTGGGTGGCGCATTGATTTTCTTTGTGACCTATCTGATCATGCTCTATGTCGCGACGAGAAAGCTGTTTTACCTTGCGGGAGGCATCTTAAGCGGCTGTATCGCATCGGTTGTGGCATATGGGC
>CAVCFM010000247.1:0-2215 GCA_963601305.1 bacterium
CCGTGCTCTTTCCAAAATTCACAAGCACTCTGGAAAATACAAATTGCCAGATAAAACCAAGTACCACGCCACCGATCAGATTCGGCGTAAAAAATCCTGCGCGGAAAAATTTCTGTCCTTTTAGTCCGTTGGTAAGTGCATATGCTAAAAGAAATGCCACGATATTTACCAGCAGGACGGAACACAGGACATATTTTAATGTCAGTCCCATCGATGACCAGAAAGCGGTATCCTTAAATACCGATATGTAATTCTGCACGCCGACTATATTTTTTACTTTGCTGACACCATCCCAGTCGGTCAGTGTCAGATAAAATCCATACAGGAACGGCACGATAACCACCGCACAAAAAATGAAGCATCCCGGCAGTGCAAAGATGCACAGATTTTTGATTTTTTCTCCCGTTTTTCTACCCATGACCACAATTCCTTTCTGTAAGGGCGTGCCTTTTGGCACGCCCAGCTAACCATTCTGTTATTCCTGTGAAGTCCAGTAATCGTCAATCTCTGCTGCAAGCTCCTCTTTGGTGCTCTCGCCGCCGAGGTATTTCTGCATGGATGCGCCAAGCACGCTCCAGTGGTCTGCCGGTGCAACGAAGCAGGATGAATAGGTGTTACCCGCAGACATCTTCTCCTGGATGTCTTTTCCAAGTGGGTCCTGCACCTCGTACTCGTTATTTGCACAAGCCGGGATGATTGCAGCATCCTCCACTAACATCCGCTGTCCGTTCTCGGAATATACCAGCCAGTTCAAAAATTCTTTTGCAGCTGCCTGCTCTTCCTCGGTTGCCTGCTGTGCATCGATCATCAGCTGTTTTGTCGCTGCTGCCTCAATGCCGTTGTTGGCAAAGTCAGAAGTGTCATTGCCGAGTACGAAAGGAAGGAATCCATACTCATCATCGGTGGAAGCTCCTGCCTCCTCAATATTCGGCCAAGCCCAGGAACCGTTTGCCCAGATTGCCGCATCACCGTCTACCAAAAAGATCGGATCCTGGTCGTAAAGTGCACCAAGCGGGTCATCACCGTTGATGTTGTA
The DNA here is from genome assembly GCA_963601305.1 of bacterium. Classification (GTDB taxonomy): domain Bacteria; phylum Bacillota; class Clostridia; order Lachnospirales; family Lachnospiraceae; genus Roseburia. The sequence goes on from CAVCFM010000247.1 coordinate 1,037, forward strand.
CTCGCAGAGTAAATCAAAGGTATCAATAAATTCATCAAACCGCTCGTAATCCTCAACCTTTAATTCTCCGGATTCCAGCTGGCTGATTAACTCTGCGCTTCCCTCTGTCGTTCCGTCATAGGTGTCATAGATAAAACCAAGCTGATGATTTCCCAGGGACCAGTCCTCCTTGGAGATGACAACCGGATTCTCCATACCTGCACTTCGAAGAGACTCTAAGAGCTCTTTTAATGCGTCGTAGGAATTGATCGTGGATGGGTCAAATTCCTCGCCCAGAGTCTCCTCGATCACAGTCTTGTTATAGATCAGTCCACGTCCCTCGATACAGAACGGGAAGCTGTATACTTTTCCGTCAATTGTTGCAATCTGGCTCTCGCACTCATCCACCCACTCTTCTGCGGAGAGATCCAATGCGTATTCGGATGCAAGCGCCTGCACATCTGTCGGATCTAAGATTGCCATGGTCGGCGCTGCACCCGAATTGTATGCGCTTGTCACCTTGGTATATGGAGATTCGCCTGTTCCACAGCCCTGCACTTCCAGTTTGATTCCGGTATCCTCTTCAAATACCTCTGCCATCTCTTCAAGTGCTGTCTGAATCTCAGCTTTGCTGTTTAACAGTGTGATCTCGGTTCCTGCCAAATCTGACTTTTCGCTTACTGTACTCTCTGCGGTCTGACTCTCCGATGTCGCAGCCTCATTCTCTCCAGTGCTTGCTGTGTTCGTGTCACCACATCCTGTCAGCATACCTGCTGTCATTGTTGCTGCCATAAGCAGCGCCATTGCTTTTTTTGCTCTCATTCTTCCTTCTCCTCCACTTTCTATCAAATACTTTTTCCCGTTTTTCCCTTTTATCCTATCCATGCAGGTCTTTTTCTCTCCCTGCTGTATGTACACTGTAGCACCTCGTTTCTCGTATGTCAACCGCTTAACATACGATTTGTATAATACATTCAATTTTGTATCCCTGTTTTTGTGCATAATTTTATTTATAATTTTCTTTTTTGCCTGTTTTTTCAGCGTTTTTGGTACTTTTTTACTGTTTCCAAATGTCAATCGGTTGTCATCTTGATGGGAGATTTTCTATGAAACAAAAAAGGGAGATGCCGACTCGGCATCTCCCTCTCTGGTATCTCTATTCATATACGTGTTTCTTTTTTACTTTGTCCTTCACCTGTT
>CAVCFM010000247.1:2225-5570 GCA_963601305.1 bacterium
CTTTTTTACTGTTTTTGAATGTCAATCGGTTGTCATTTTGATAGGAGATTTCCTATAACACTAGGACTTTTTGTTTCATAGGACGTATTTTCCTATAGAGCAAAAAAAGGGAGATGCCGAATCGGCATCTCCCTTTCTGGTATCTCTATTCATATACGTGTTTCTTTTTTACTTTGTCCTTCACCTGTTTTTTCTTTAAACCATGCTTTGGATTCTTATCTGCCATATCACTCATCCCTTTCTCATATCTGACAGGTCATTAACCCTCAATTGCAATGTACTTGTTCGACTCAACCGCCGGTTTTGCTTCCTTCTTCGGAACGAAGAGCTTCAGGATACCATGCTTGAACTCGCCCTTGATGTCTTCCTGGGTTACTGCATCGCCGACATAGAAGCTTCTCTGGCAAGCGCCTGCGTAACGCTCTCTGCGGATATATTTACCGGTGTCTTTCTCCTGCTCGTCCTGATCTAAGCCTTTTGCAGCCTCGATGGACAGATAGCCATTCTCAAGTGAAACCTTAATCTCGTCTTTCTTGAATCCCGGCAGATCGATAATCACTTCATAGCCATTATCTTTCTCCTTTACGTCGGTCTTCATAAGGTTCTTTGCATGTCTGCCATACAATTTCTTCTCTGCCTTATCTGTCATCCGGTCATCGTAGAACGGGAAATCGAACCAATCATCAAACAAATCTTCTCCAAAAATACTAGGCATCAACATAAGTCATCTCTCCTTTTCTATCCTGTATCCACGCTCTGTGAATACCTCATGCTTGTTTACCTTGTTTCTTGGAACTGGGATGTTCTGGGGGCTCATAGAACTTTGTTGCTGTTCTCTTTTTGTCCTCCTCCTTTGTTCTGACTACGTTATAGCACCATTTATTAGCACTGTCAAGTGTTGAGTGCTAATTTTCTGTGAACTTTTTGTGAAATCTGATATTGACAGTATTTATTTTTTCTCGTCAAGCAATATGACTCCCTGTTCGGGGTTTTTATCAATTGCTCCGACGATTGGATGCGGCACATACAGTTCCTCTAAATACGCCACATCCTCCGGTGTCAGATGCACCTCAAATGCCCCTGCCGCATCGTCTAAATACCGGGCTTTTGTCGCTCCGATAATCGGGGACGCCACGCCTTTTGCCCACTGCCATGCAATCGCGATCTGTGACATCTTACACTGATATTTTTCCGCCAGCTCATGCACGCGTGTGACAATCCGCATGTCCTGTTCCTCCATGCGGTCATATTTGCCCATCGCAACACGGTCTGTTTTTCCTCTGGTGGAATCGGATTTCCACTCTGCCCGCGCAAGATGTCCTGCGGCAAGCGGGCTGTATGGCATCAGCGAAACGTTCATCTGCTTACAGATTGGGATCAATTCCCGCTCATCCTCCCGGTAAAGCAGGTTATAATGGTTCTCCATCGTAGAAAACTGCGCAAATCCGTGCTCTTTTGCTGCAAGCTGCATATTGTAAAACTGATATCCATACATTGCAGATGCCCCTATGGCGCGCACTTTTCCGACTTTTACGAGGTCGTTTAACGCCTCCATCGTCTCCTCCACCGGCGTGTCGTAGTCAAACCTGTGAATGATGTATAAATCCAGGTAATCGGTTCCAAGCCGCGCAAGCGTCCCATCAATCTCCCGCAGGATCGCTTTTCTCGACAAACGACCTTCGTTAAAATATACCTTGGATGCAATGACGACCTTGTCTCTTGCCACGTTCTTTTTGATTGCTCTTCCGAGATATTCCTCACTCGTTCCCGCTGAATATCCATTGGCTGTGTCAAAAAAATTTATTCCGAGGTCCAGCGCATGCTTTATCACTTCCTCGCTCTGCGCCTCATCCAGCGTCCAGTCGTGCATCGTTCCTGCTTTTCCAAAACTCATGCATCCGACACATAATTTTGATACTTCAATCTGTGTGTTTCCAAGTGTTGTGTATTCCATGATTTTTCCCCCTCACCTGTTAATACTATCTGCCCCATTGCCTCATAGTTCGCCGATATTTACCGGATAAAATGTGTGGCATAGGTGCGCTCTGTCTGTGGACAGGCGATACCGTGCTCCTTGCCCAGTTCAAAACATTTCATCATCCACGCCATATTTCTTGCGAGATTGCGCATGGTCTGCATGCCTTCCTCGTCTAATACCGCCTCGCCCGGCACTCTTCCGTGCACATTGTTCCAGTATGTAGAACCGGCAACCGGCATCTGTGAAATTCCAAAATATTTGTTCAGCACATCAAAGGATGCGGTCGTTCCGCCACGTCTCGCAACCGCCACTGACGCTGCCGGCTTGAATGCAAATGCCGCGCTGCTGCTGTAGAATACCCGGTCCAAAAATGACAGAATTCTTCCGCTCGGGTGTGCATAATACACCGGCGTTCCGAATACAAATCCGTCCGCCTCCTTCGCCTTTGCCACAAACTCATTTACCGCATCATCGGTAAAAACGCATCCCTGCTCGCTGCACTGTCCGCAGCCGATGCAATCCCGGATCGGGTTGCCGCCCAGCTGAAAGATTTCATATGAAATCCCCTCTTTTTCTAACTGTTTCCCAACCTCAAGCAGCGCTGCGTTGGTATTCCCGTTTGGCTTCGGGCTGCCATTTAACATTAAAACTTTCATGATGTATCCCTCCTGGTTTTCTATCTATTTTACACTCACTTTCGGAGTGCTATGTTTTTTTCTGAGAATATCTACCGCATGTGCCCCGGCTCCGATCAGATCCATTCTCTCGCACGTCGCCATCTGGTATGCCACAAACTGCTCGAACTCCGCATCCGTCATGTGATTCAAAATTGCGCGCATATAGCTGGACGGTCCATCCGGCGAAATGATCTTGATCCGCTCAACCTCTGAGCCTTCCAGAAGTGCATCGATATCCTCAATCCTCACATAATCGTAAAGATTTTCTGCCTGTGAAACAGTATGAAAATCCTCGGTCAACCGCTTTGTCTCCATACATTCCGTAATATGCCTTTCCTTGAAAGCATATGTCAGCACACTATATTCGTTCATACAGTACGCTACCAGTATCACTCCTCCCGGCTTTGTCACCCTGGCTGCCTCCGCAAGCGCCTGCTTTTTATCTTTTTCTCCAAAAAGATGGTACATCGGACCAAACAAAAGCGTCACATCAAAGGTATCGTCTGACAGTTTCTTCAGATTCAATGCATTGCCCTGCATCGCTTTTACCGTGCTCCCCTTAGCTTTTAAGATTCCAAGGTTGTACTTCACTAATTCTACTGCTGTGACATCGTATCCTTCCTTCGCCAGCGCGACAGAATATCTGCCGGTACCTGCACCTATTTCAAGAATTTTTGATTTAGGCGTCAG
>CAVCFM010000248.1:0-6640 GCA_963601305.1 bacterium
AGCAGAACTATCAGCAGAACGATAGCCAGCAGCAGAGTTATCAGCAGCAGGATAACAGCCAGCAGAATTACAATCAGCAGCAGAATTACAACCAGCAGCAGAACTACAGTCAGCAGCAGAGCTACCAGCAGCAGAACTACAGTCAGCAGCAGAGCTACCAGCAGCAGAATTATAACCAGTATCAGCAGAGTTATGCCACAGGTGGTGTGCCGTTAGATGAGAAGGGACAGCCGCTGAAAAATAATTTTGGACTCAAGCTTTTCTTTTCGATTATAGAGATGCTGACCTGTTGTATGTGCAACCCGATCACCCTCGTCCTTGGAATTTTCGGATGCATCTATGCTGTGAAAGCGAACAATGCTTATAGGGAGGGGAAATGGGACGAATTTAAGGGACACGCGAAGATATCTTCCAGCTGTCTCTGGGGTGGTCTTGCGGTGATAGCCGCATATATGATATTTGCAGTGGCAAGTATTATTTTTGGAGGCGGCATGACCGCATTTTATGAGACCTACGAGGCAATGTAGCAGTCAATTCTTAAGTATTTGTGAATTTATGGAAAGACTGTCAATTTCATAGCAGAATGTGATAAAATAGATATAGTTTGTACTATATCTATTTTTGCTCTATAGGAAGCGATCTGTTACATTAAAATGTGAAAACTGTGCTCCCTATAGAGCTACCCTGCAGGAAATCCGGTGTTATACAAAAGGGCGGAAATTATGAGCATTAAGAAATTTACGAGAATGATTTATAAAAAAAGAAGAGCAGTGGCGGCGTTGTTAGCTGTCTCACTTGTGCTGACCTGTTATCATCCGGTAGCGGCATCGGCACTTAAGGATGCACAGAAGAAGAAGAATGCGGCGCAGGAGAGCCTCAATGAAGTCAACAATGAGATCAGTGAGATCCACTCTGCGCAGAGCAAGCTGCAATCGGAGATGGAGAGCTACGACAATCAGATGATGAGTCTGCTCACGGATATGGAGATATTGGAGAGCGATATCGAGACCCAGAAGGAAGAGATCGACCAGGCGAATACAGATCTGGAGGAAGCAAAGGAAAAGGAAAGCGAGCAGTATGAGGCGATGAAGCTCCGTATCCAGTATATGTATGAGAATGGCGACAGCTCGATGTTATCCGCGATCGTCGGGGCAGAGAGCATGACGGATCTGCTGAACCGTGTGGAGTACGTCTCGGATGTCTATGAATATGACAGGGATATGCTGACAGATTATCAGGATACGGTGCAGCAGGTGGAGGAACTGACAGAGCAGCTGGAAAATGAGATGGCTGAGATGGAGGAATTGCAGACAAGCTATGAGGAACAGCAGACATCATTGCAGCAGGTGATCAATCAGAAGAGTGCGCAGATGGCGGACTTTGATACACAGCTTGCCAATGCGGAGCAGTTAGCCAGCCAATATGCACAGACCATCCGCAAGCAGAACCAGATCATTGAGACAGAGCAGAAGCGTGCAGCGGAGGCAGCTGCAGCAGCTAAGAAAAAAAGCAGTTCCACCACTGCTTCCGCCGGTGCATCGAGCACGACAGGAACTACCAGCAGTTCGACAAGCACAACGACAACCCCAGATTCAAGCTCAAGTTCAAGCTCAAGTTCAAGTTCAAGCGGAACCGGGCTTACAGACAGCAGCCTGAATCCGTCGTACACCACGAGCGTCAGTGGCAGCGATGTGGTAAGTTATGCGAGCCAGTTTTTGGGGAATCCCTATGTGCTGGGTGGAACCAGCTTGACGGAGGGAACTGACTGCTCTTACTTTGTCATGGCAGTATACCAGCACTTTGGCATCTCACTGCCTCGTTCCTCTTACGAACAGCGGAACTGTGGACAGGCAGTCAGCTATGAGAATGCACAGCCGGGGGACATTATCTGTTATCCGGGACATGTGGCAATCTATATCGGTGACGGCAAGATTATCCATGCATCTTCGCCGAGGACAGGTATCTGTTACGGAAATGCAACCTACCGCACCATCAGTACTGTGCGAAGGGTACTTTAATGGAAGGGGCAGCCCTAAAAGACAGAAAGGAATATGCACCAGAATGAATTTGAACCAGCTCACGTATTTTATGACACTCGCCCAGATTGAAAATTATACGAAGGCGGCCAAGCGCCTGGAAATCACACAGCCAAGCCTAAGCCATGCAATTTCCAATCTTGAGAAGGAGCTGCAGGTTCCGCTGTTTGAACGGCATGGGAGAAATGTGACTTTGACCAGATACGGGGAACTGTTCTTAAAATATGTGCAGGACTCGCTGCATACCTTAGATCTTGGGATTACACGTATCCAGCAGGAAGCCCAAATTCCAGGTGGAAGAATTTCCATCGGATATATCCATACACAGGGTAGACGCTTTATCCCCGCACTGGTAAAGGGATTTTTGGAAAAACAGGAAGAGAAAGTGGACTTCCGTTTCCAGAATGCAGCTACCAGAACGTTGATCCAGGGGCTGAAGGAAGAAAAGTTCGATGTTATTTTCTGCTCATGGGTAGAGGGGGAACGGGATATCAATTTTGTCCCGGTTGCCGAGGAAAAATTAGTTGCAATTGTGCCGGAAGGACATCCGCTTGCAGAGAAAAGAACGGTCACGATAAAGGAATTGGGAAATTATCCGCAGGTGGCATTTCCGCCATCCAGCGGATTATATTTTGTAATCCAGGAGCTTTTTGAAAAAGAGAATATCATACCGAATACGGTTTTTGAGGTAGAAGAGGACGGAGCATTAGCAGGTATGGTGGCAGAAGGCTTTGGCGTTGGAATCGTGCCGGATGTTCCAGTGATACATACGCTGCCGTTAAAAATTCTGAATATCGAAAATCTTCATTACAGGCGGTACATATATATGGGAACGTTGAAAAAACGACATTTCAGTCCGCTTATGGAGGACTTCTTTGAATATATAATTAAAAACTATGGGATGCATGAAAAAAAATAATAGTAATTTTTGATGAATTAAAATATATTTACTGGTATAATAGGATAAATCATTAGTTTAAAGCGATAAAGCAAAGGAGATACTATGAACCAGTTAGAGATATTAAGAGAAAGTCTTGGACAGTGTGACGAAATTATTCTTGACGCACTTTTAATGAGAAACAGGATCGTGGAGGATATCATGGTCTACAAGCAGGACAATGGGCTGCCGGTCATCCAGCCAGAGCAGGAGGCAAAGCAGAACAGCTGGCTTGAAGCGCGAATGGAGGACAAGCGCCACAAAAAAGAGGTGGCAGATGTATTCACAAGCATCACGCAGAACAGTAAACGGATACAGGCAAGAAGACTCTTTAATTACAATATTTTCCTGATCGGGTTTATGGGAGCAGGAAAATCTACGATGTCTGACTACTTAAGCACCGTGCTTGCAATGGATGTGGTTGAGATGGATCAGATTATCGCCCAGAGACAGGGCATGAGCATATCGGATATTTTTGAGACATACGGAGAACAGTATTTCCGTGATCTGGAGACAAATCTGCTGATTGAGATGCAGTCCAAATCCAATGTCGTTGTTTCCTGTGGTGGCGGAACACCTATGAGGGAATGTAATGTAGTGGAGATGAAGAAGAATGGTCGTGTCGTACTGCTCACAGCCAAACCGGAGACAATTCTTGACCGTGTAAAAGACAGCCATGACCGTCCGCTCATCGAAAATAATAAGACGGTGCCGTTCATTGCCGATCTGATGGAAAAACGGCGTGAAAAATATGAGGCGGCAGCCGATGTTATTATCGAGACGGACGGAAAAAGCGAACTGGAAATCTGTGAGGAGATGATCCACAGACTGCGCACTATGGATGAGGCTTAGTTTGTCTTGTAGTTTAAGTCTTTTTTTGTCTCTTCAATGACAAAGCGTTTAAAGGCTTCCACAACAGGCGGATGATAGACATCTTTGAGCATAGCCATGTAAAAGTTTCTCTGCCATGCGGGAGAGACAAGAGGAAGGATCTTTACATCCAGAGAGTGCAGAATGGGAATATCAGGTGCAACCGAGATGCCAAAGCCGTTGGCTACAAAACCGGCTGCAACCTGGTCTTCCTCAATCTCATAAGAAACATCCGGGTATGCGTCAATACTTTGGAATAACTGGTCGATAATTTGTCGGAGACCGCTTCTTTTTTTGAAGATAATCTGCTTATAAGGAAGGGTTTCTGCAAGATGAATCTCGTTCTTCTCGGCGAGCGGATGATCCAGGGGTACAATCACAACCAGATCCTGCTTGGCAACGGGAATAAATTCTATCAACGGTTCATCATCAAATTTGGAACAGAAACCAATGTCGTATTTCTTTTCTTTGAGACCGGCAAGGACATCTCCGGTCAACACTTTGTCACAGTACAAATTAAAATCAATCTGTTTTCCCTTGTTGACATCAAGAAATCCGCGGATAATTTTAGGAACAAAATCTATGCCAAGTGTGCGTAAGAAAGCAACATCAATCTGGCCTTCTCCTTTTCCGGCGAGCTTCAGACCGTTGACAGATGCATCCAGCTTGTTGAGAATATCCTCTGCATCGGAGAGAAATGCTTTTCCGTATTTGGTCAGAATTACATTGCGGCCGTTTTTTTCAAACAGTTTGACACCAAGCTCCTCTTCAAGGGAAAGGATAGCGTGACTTAATGTAGGCTGAGTGATGGCAAGCATATCGGCAGCCTTGGTATAATGTTCAATCTGAGCCAGCGTAACAAAATAACGAAGATGATATAAGTTCATAGTCAAATCCCCCTATTACGGATAGTATACCATGATATATTGATAAAATCTATGGATTCTGCGGGAGCTATCAATTTGTTTTATTTTTAACAAAGTTTTATAATAGTTAAAAAGATACAAAAAAAAGCAAAAAACGGAATTATTTTTAGGAGGAATCAACATGTCAAAAGAATTTCCTATTACAGTTAGTTCATGGACACTGGGGGATCAGTGCAAATTTGAAGAGCGCGTTAAGGCAGCAAAGGAAGCCGGCTATGAAGGAATCGGACTCAGAGCGGAAACCTATGTAGATGCGCTTAATGAAGGTCTTTTTGATGAAGACATCCTTGCAATTCTGGATAAGTATGATATGAAAGTGACAGAGGTTGAGTACATCGTACAGTGGGCAGAGGATAATCGTTCCTATGAGCAGAAATACAAAGAACAGCTCTGTTTCCATATGTGTGAGTTATTTGGTGTTGCACAGATTAATTGTGGTCTTATGGAAAATTATTCCGTAGAGCATACCGCACAGAAATTAAGAGAATTGTGCCACAGAGCAGGAAAATATATTATTGGTGTGGAACCGATGCCTTACAGTGGAATCCCGGATGTCAAAAAAGGCTGGGCAGTGGTAAAGGCTGCTGATTGTGAGAATGCAAAGCTGATCCTTGATACATGGCATTGGGTTAGAGCAAATCAGCCGGTGGATATCTCCGTGCTTGATGGAATCCCGGCAGACAAGATTGTATCTATCCAGATCAACGATGTCTGGGACAGACCGTATGCAAAGAGCATCTTAAGAGATGAGTCCATGCATGACCGCCTGGCTCCTGGAACCGGTATCGGATGTACTGTTCCGTTCGTGAAGATGATCCGGGAAAAAGGAATCAGACCGAATGCGATCGGAGTGGAAGTTATCAGTGATGCAAATCTGGAAAAAGGCATTGAGTATGCGGCAAAGCATACATATGAAAACACGAAAAAAGTATTGGAAGAGGCCTGGCCAGAGGTACTTTAATCAGAGAGGAGTAGCATATCATGAAATTCAATGCGATGTTTCAGCCAATTAATATTGGACCGATGACTGTGAAAAACCGTTTTGTAGTTCCGCCGATGGGCAATAACTTTGCCAACACTGATGGAAGCATGAGCGAGCAGTCGGTTGCTTATTATAAAGAGCGGGCAAAGGGCGGTTTTGGACTGATTACAATTGAGGCAACTGTTGTACACAAAGGTGCGAAGGGAGGACCGCGTAAGCCGTGTCTCTATGATGACTCTACAATCGAGAGCTTTAAGCGGGTTGTGGATGCCTGTCATGCAGAGGGAGCGAAGGTATCTGTGCAGCTCCAGAATGCAGGTCCTGAGGGAAATGCCAAAAACGCAGGCGCACCGATCACTGCGGCAACGAGTATACCGGCTGTGTATGGACGCGATATTCCAAAAGAACTTACAACCGAGGAAGTATACGAACTGGTGAAAGGTTATGGTGAGGCTGCACGAAGAGCAATGGAGGCAGGTGTGGATGCAGTGGAAATCCACATGGCACACGGATATCTTGTAAGTACATTCCTCTCTCCGAGAACCAATAAACGTGTGGATGAGTTTGGCGGCTGTTTCGAGAACAGAATGCGTTTCTCACGGCTGATCATTGAGGAGATCAAGAAAACAACACAGGGAAAGATTGCAGTTCTTGCAAGGATCAATTCTTCGGATGAGGTTCCGGGAGGACTTGATATCCATGACAGCGCAGCAATTGCTGCATATCTGGAAGGCTGTGGGTTAGACGCGATTCATGTGTCCCGTGCAGTTCATATTAAGGATGAATTTATGTGGGCACCGACAGTCATCCATGGTGGATTTTCCGCATCCCAGGTGGAGGAGATCAAACGCGCGGTCAACATTCCTGTGATCACAGTCGGAAGATATAC
>CAVCFM010000249.1:0-7130 GCA_963601305.1 bacterium
GAATATAGTCCACGGTCTCCTGCCACTGCTCCTTTGCCGTGATCGTGGCAGTTCCATCTTTTTTCTGCTCCCCATAATTGCCGAACTGCGCATGGTTGCCGCCCTCTATCACATACTCGGTCAGATGATCCGCAAGTGTGATGGATTTCTGATATTTTTCCAGATTCAGCACACCATCCTCACTTCCATAGACCGAGAGCACCGGCAGCTCGCTTAAGGTATCCGTCGGATAAGCCGCCAGCAATATCAGCCCCTGCAGTTCCTCCTCGTGCTTTGCCGCAAATCCGGCAGCCATCGCCCCTCCTAAGGAATGACCGCCGATGTACCAGTTTTCAATCTGTGGAAAATCTTCCATAACACCGACAGCTGCATTTTGATTAAAAATCGCAAGCTGGTACGGCATCTTGACTAAGACACAGCAGACATCTGCCTCTGACAGCGCCATAAGCACCGGCAGATATGCTGACTCCTCCACTTTTGCACCGGGATAAAAAATAAATCCCCGCGCTGCATCGGTATCGCCGATCACATAGTAGTCATCGGTCTCTGTCACCGTTACCGCCTCATTCTCATACGGCAATGCCTTGTAATAGGTCTGCGCATATTTCCAGAATGCCACCAAGAGCATAACGACAAGCAGAACCAACCATATGATAACCTGAAATCCCTTTTTTTGTTTCTTCACGCTGCTACTCCTATCCTATGAAAGTTCCCCCTCGTTGGTGACGATCTGCGCCCCTTTTACAATACCCTGGATAAAAACTCCTGTAACCGCTGGCTCTTTGGCGCACGGAAAATCTCCTCCGGCGTGCCTTCCTCCGCAATGACGCCCTCGTTGATAAACATCACACGGTTGGCAACCTCCCTTGCAAAGCCCATCTCATGGGTGACGACCACCATCGTCATGCCTTCTTTTGCCAGTTCGCGCATTACCTGCAATACCTCTCCTACCATTTCCGGGTCAAGCGCCGATGTCGGCTCGTCAAACAGAATGACATCCGGGTTCATCGCAAGAGAACGCACGATCGCGATCCGCTGCTTCTGTCCACCGGAGAGCTGCATCGGATAAGCATCTGCCTTGTCGAGAAGTCCGATCCGTGCAAGCAGTTCCTCTGCCTTTGCGTTGGCTTCTTCCTTTGTCATCAGTTTTAATTTTACCGGTGCCAGCATGATATTCTCACGGATTGTCATGTTCGGAAACAGGTTAAACTGCTGGAATACCATACCGATTTTTTCACGCATAAGATTGATGTCGGTCTTTTTATCGGTGATGTCGGTTCCCTCAAACAGGATTGTTCCCTTCGTCGGAACCTCAAGCAGGTTTAAGGAGCGCAAAAACGTGGATTTACCACAGCCGGACGGTCCGATGATCGCGATCACGTCGCCTTTTCGCACGGTGGTGCTGATTCCCTTTAACACTTCCTGGTTTTCGTAATATTTATGTAAGTCTCTCACTTCCAGAATCACATTATCGCTCATTATTCCGCAGCCTCCTCTCTAATTTGTTGACACAGGCACTTAAGATCATGACGATCACAAGATAGATCAGTGCAACTGCCAGTAACGGTAAAAAGGCTTCGTAAGTGTTACTTCTTATGATATCTCCGCCCTTTGTCAGATCCATCAGACCGATATATCCACTGATGGAGGTCTCTTTTAACAGGCTGATAAACTCATTCAACAGAGCAGGAAGGATATTCTTGATCGCCTGCGGAAGAATGATCGCCTGCATGGTCTGTTTATAATTTAATCCGAGACTTCTTCCTGCCTCAAACTGTCCGATATCCACAGACATGATACCGGAACGCACGATCTCTGCCACATACGCTGCGGAGTTGAGTCCGAATGCGATGGTCGCAACCATGATCTTGTTCGTGACAGACGCCAAAATTACATAATAGATGATAAGCAGCTGTATCATAACCGGGGTACCGCGCACAACTGTCAGATACACTTTACAGATGGCATTTAAGATCGGCAGTCCACCGTTTCTGTCATGATTTGTCCGCACGATTGCGATCAAAAATCCCAAAACGATACCGAGCATTACCGCAAACAGGGTGATCACCAGTGTATTTCCAAGTCCCTTGAAAATATAAAGATAACGGTTATCCTTGACAAAGTTGTCGTAAAGTTTTTCTGACAGGCTGGCATTTGCTGCGCTGTCTCCATCTTTTACGATGATAACCTGCTTGGTCGTGATATAGGTGTCGGTAAAATTAATATTTTTCTTGCGGTCTTCTGTCACGGTAAAGCCGGATGCACCGACGTTTACCTTGCCGGATGAAACTGCGGCAATGATGGAGTCAAACGCCATATCCTCCACCTGCATGTCCATGCCAAGCTCGTCGCTGACTGCACGCATAATGTCGATATCGATACCGGTCACCTCGTTGTTCTCATAGTACTCATAAGGTGGGAACTCAGCGTTGGTTCCAATGATCAGCGTACCGTTGTCACGCGCCACATCTTTGCTCTCATATGGGTACTGTCCGATCTCATCCTCGGTTCCGATATAATTTTTTATGATGTTATCGATGGTTCCATCTGCCTTTAACGTTTCGATTGCCTCGTTCATCTGCGCTAAAAGCTCTGTGTTCTCTTTTGCCACACAGAATGCATAATCTTCCAGTGTGAATTCTTCCTCCACGATGTGGATGCCACTGTTTTGTTTTACAAATTCAATGGCCGGCTGCTCATCGATGACGACACAGTCAATCTTGCCGAGCTTTAATGCCTGAATTGCATCCGCTCCCTTGTTGTAGCGCTCGACCGTTGTCCCTGCCTCGTCTCCCTCATAGTCGGACACGTAAATGTCTCCGGTTGTGCCGAGCTGCACGCCGATTTTCGCGCCCTCTAAGTCATCTGCTCCTGTGATCTGCTTGGTCGTAGTCTCCGCTTCGCTGTTTCCACATCCTGCGATCCCGGCAGTCATCGCAACGCTAAGCAGCAGTCCAGCCACAAGCAAACGTAATTTTTTCCCGTTTCTCATACGATTCTCCATTTCTGTATATTTATACATACGAAAGTATATCATAACAGGTACGATTGTCCAGTGCTTTTTACTCTTCCTCCGGATATTTCATGTTCCAGTCCTTGCGGATCTGCGTCATCATCTGCATGACATCCACCGTGTAATCCAGGTGCATCCGGTTATCCCTGCCAGCCACGGCATCTTCCATATCGCGTATCTCATAGACCAGTGCATCCGCAGTAGTTCCCGCAGTGATCTCTTCTGTCTCACCGCTCTGAGTGTAAGTGATGACCGCCTTATCTCCCCTTGGATATTCATACAGTTCCACATATCCTCTGTCAAAGGAGAGCATCCCGCGCTTGGGCTGTTTTGCATGAAGTGACAACATGACAGTTGCCATCTCCTGCTCATCATTCATCAGAAGAATTCCCGCCTGCTCATCCACGCCCGTGGGCGCAAACTTTACCTGCGAGCTGATCTGTGTCGGGCAGGAGCTCATAAACCACCGCACAAAGGACAGTGCATACACACCGATGTCAAGCATCGCCCCGCCTGCCAGATTGCGGTTAAAGAAACGGTTCGTCATATCATATTCCTTGTAGCTGCCAAAATTCATCTGGATGACCTTAAGCGGTCCTAATTTTCCCGATTCGATGATCTCATTTAATTTGCGATAAATCGGCATATGGTAGATCGTCATCGCCTCTGCAAGAACCACATCATGGTCCTTTGCAAGATTCACCGCACGCTCCAATTCATCGGAATTAAGCGTGATCGACTTTTCACAAAGCACATGCTTTCCCGACGCCAGCGCCTTTTGAAGCAGTCCGCTGTGTGTATTGTGCGGCGTAGATATATAGATGATATCCACGTTTTCATCCGTAAACATCTCGTCCGGGTCATCGTATACTTTCTCAATTCCGTATTCCTCGGCAAATCTGACTGCCTTCTCATGCGTACGGTTTCCCACCGCATACAAATTGCCACCACGTTTCTGCATTGCCTCCGCCAGCTGGTGTCCGATCACTCCGACTCCATAAGTTGCCCATCTGTACTGTACTGCCATCTTATGTCTCCTTCCATATTCCGGCGCTTGCCTGAATTCTTTTCTCTATCATAGCACTTTTTTGTCAGCCGGACACATGAAATATTTCAATTAAGAAAGTCAGCGACAATCCATAGTAGATCACAACCGCCACCAGATCGTTGATGGTCGTGATAAGCGGCCCCGATGCCACCGCCGGGTCAATTTTTATCTTATGGAAAAACATCGGAATGATCGTGCCCACAAGGCTTGAGACAACCATCGCCACGACGAGCGAGATTCCGACACAGCCGGATATCAAAAATGAATGGGAAATGCTGTAGAGCTTGAACACATAAATATACATTCCGAGGAATAAAAATGCCATTCCGCCCAGGAAAATTCCATTGCACAATCCCGTTTTCATCTCTTTTCCAACCAGAGACAGCTTCTGCTTCGCCGTCAGGTTCTCATCCATCAGCACACGGATCGTCACCGCCAGTGACTGTGTGCCCACGTTTCCCGCCATATCCAGGATCAATGACTGGAAACACATGACAATCGGCAGCACCGCCACCACCGTCTCAAATACGCCCACAACAGACGAAACCACCATTCCAAGGAACAGCAGCGCGATCAGCCACGGCAGCCTTTTTTTCATACTCTGAAACGTGGTCTCCTTTAAGTCCTCCTCGGCGATCAATCCGGCGAGCTTTGCGTAATCATCGCCCATCTCTGCATCTACAACCTCGACAATATCCTGTGAGGTAATGATTCCGGCAATGCTGCCATCCTCCAGCACTACCGGGATGGAGTCCTCGGCATAGCCTTTGATCCGCTCGATACAGTCGCTTATTTTTTCATGGTCTGACACACATGGATAAGAACGGCTGATGATGTCCTCCAAATCCACGTTTTCCCGGGCAATGATCAAATCCTTCAGATCGATCGCCCCGTAAAAATGCTCCTTTTCATCCACCACATAGATAGTGGAAATATTATCGTTCTCCCCCGCCTGACGCACAAGCTCCCGCATCGCCTGACGGATCGTCAGATTGTTATGGACCAGCACAAAATTGGTGGTCATACAGCTGCCGATCTCGTCGTCGTCATAGGAGAGCAGCATCTTGACGTCCTCGCTCGCCTCTTTGTCCATCCGCTCTACGATCTCGTGCTTGGTGGAATCCTCCATATCTTCCAACGCATCCACCGCATCATCCGAGTCCATCTGCGATACGACCTGCGCCGCCTTCTCTAACGTCAGTTCGCTCAAATACTGCTCTGCATCGTCTAAATATGCAAAAATCTCCGCTATGCGCTGCACGCCAAGCACCGCATACAGATGTCTTCTCTCCCGTTCCGTAAGTCTGGTGAGTGCCTCCGCAATATCATTGTCATGATAATCCGACAGACGCTCCAGCAGCTCCTCTGCCGGGATACCGCTCTGCATCATTGCAACCAGTTCTTCTACATAATTTTTCTGTTCTCTGATCAGTTTCTCTGCCATCACTGCCTCCTTACCATCACCCGCAAAGGGGGTACTTTATCAATACCCGCAAAAGGGCATAAAAATACACCGCTTCAGATTCCTAAAGCAGACCAGCCGGTTTCCGCTATTATGTATAGGACATTCTGGTACGGTGTGATAAAAAGACATTCTGACACTATATCTGACGCGTGAATCTAACACAGATAGCTGCGCCGCCGGAATTCTTCTGTTATTACACCGCACTTCTTACTTCGTCCCGTACTATCGCAACCGTCCATGAAATTCACCTCCGTTCAAAATTTTTACAACATGCTGATTATACCATCTCGTATCTACAATTTCAATGCCGATCTCTAAAAGGTCAGGCGCATCTGGTTCCACACCACATTTCCATGGACAGATTCCGATACCCCTTCATTTACAAATCCAAATCCGGCATAATAGGCAATTAACTTATCCTTGCAGGTAAGCACAAGCCCCTTTCGCCCCTGCTTCTTCGCATCTGCGATTATCATCTGAAGAAGTTTACCGGCATATCCCCGTTTCCGGTATTCCGGAAGCGTGTTGACACCAAATATCATCTGCCAGTCACCATTCTCATCATGCATCTGGGCGCACGCATACATCTCATCTGTCAGATCCGGCTGCATCGTAACCATTCCATCCACGAATGACACCAGCTTCTCTTCCTCAAACATCAGATAAAAATGGCTGCCGTAATATGTCAGCCTCTGTAAAAATTCTTCTCTTGTCGCCGCCTCCGCTGCCGGGAAACACGCTGCCTCCACGGCAGTTATACTGTCGATATCTTCTAATGTTGCTGTCCGGATTAACATATTTTTTCTCCTGTTTCTTCTTTTTCCTGCTGCTGTAGATAAAACATCGCTTTCTGCGTTTCTATTTCCTCTCTCAACTCTTCTTCCGTTGGCAAATATAATTTATATTTGCTCGCGAATAACTGTTCATTTCCATGTAGTATTGAATATCTGGCAATGTCTTCATCGGTTTCAGAGCATAAGACAATTCCAAGCGTAGGGTTATCGTCAGATGATTTTTTTAATTCATCATACATTCGAATATACATATCCATCTGTCCCACATCCTGGTGTGTAATCCTGCTTGTTTTTAAATCTATCAATACAAAACATTTTAAAATGTAATTATAGAAAACCAAATCTATAAAGTAATCTTGTTTTTCTGTATGAATGTGCTGTTGTCTGGCAACAAATGCATAGCCTTTTCCCATTTCCATAAGAAATTTTTGTAAATTAGAAATAATACTTGATTCTAATTTTGTTTCATTAAAAGAAATATCCGGCGTCAACCCTAAAAATTCTACAACAACGGGATTTTTTATAAATTCCAGCTTGTCCTGCTGATACTCATACGTTTTTTGCTGCATTTCATGTTCCACAGCCTCTTTATTTTTTGACTGCAATACTCTGTAATAATATTGTGTATCTATATTGCGCTGTAACGTGCGCACACTCAACGTTTGCTCATATGCCTCTTTCTCATACCAGTTACGTGCTGTTTCGTCGTGTACTTGCAATAAAGTTCTATAATGAGTCCATGACAATCGCATAGACGGGGCTGTAAAAAAACTCCCCTAACAGAAAAATCGCCCAGACCATGAGGTCTGA
>CAVCFM010000250.1:0-1059 GCA_963601305.1 bacterium
CTCTGGTGTCGAACATTCCCAGAGGGAAACCTACTACCGTGCACACATCCACGTCAGAACCCTTTAACTTCTCTGCCACGAACTTGGTGTAGTACTGATTCACGCACACGGATGCGAAATGGTTCTCCAGTGCCTCCTCACAAATCTTGGCAACCTGTGCTTCTGTCGCCTCTGCCTTTAAAATTGTATGGTCAAAAAACTTTGTATCAATCATTTTTCTTCTCTCCTATTGTTATTCTATATTCTGTTATCTCATTCTGACGCACTATCAGCCTTAGCGGGCACCCTTATCATACGGGATACCTTCCGCCTTCGGAGCCTGTGAGTTCTTCGAGGTAAACGCTAAAATAATCATGGATGCGATAAATGGCATCATGCTGTAAATATTTTTGGACAGACCGAGGTTTGCTAATACCGTAGAATCCGCAATGTTAGCCAGTGAACGGAACACAGCAAAAAATACTGCAGCTCCTGCGATGTTAAACGGCTTCCACTGTCCGAAGATCATAACAGCGAGTGCCAGGAATCCGGCACCTGCAACTCCTACCTCAAAGTTCCAGGTAGTAACAGAAGGAACAATGTACGCGAATCCGCCGATCCCGCCTAATGCGCCGGAGATCATCACACCGATATATCTCCATTTGTATACGTTGATACCTACGGAATCTGCTGCCTGTGGATGCTCACCACATGCTCTTAAGCGAAGTCCCCATTTGGTCTTAAACAAAAATACATAGCTTACGATCAGCAGGATAATTCCGATAAACAGGAAGATATTAAAGGTAAATGGTCCAACCTTATAGATAAATGCCTGATTGTTGTAAGTAAGCTTTGCAGATGCAGCACCGTTACCGGAGTCTGAGGAGTTGTTAAACGCCTTTACCATAACGATCGCAACAGCCGTTGCCAGCATATTCAGTGCAGTTCCGCCGATGGTCTGGTCTGCTTTTAAGGTGATCGCTGAAAATCCGAGTAACAGGGAGTATAACACACCTGCCACAGCACTGGCGAGTATGGACACTGCCACAAGTGCTGCCGGAGGAAGTGAATCCCCGCACA
>CAVCFM010000250.1:1069-6626 GCA_963601305.1 bacterium
TGCGCCACCCACCGAGATATGTGCGACAAAAATTGCTGCAAACACAACACCGATCGGATTGCTCAGTGCCAAAAGCGCTACCGGAATACCGTTAAATCCAATTGCAGGCAATGCAGTTGCCACCTGTGGGTTCCACTCCGATGCTCCGGATAAGAAATAAAGTCCTGCACCAATTCCTGCTAAGGCGCCGGAAATCGTCATCGATAATACAATATTCTTCTTCTCATTGATTCCTGCATATTTTGCCGCGTCCTTATTAAATCCGCAGGCTTTCAGCTCATATCCGAATGTGGTCTTATTGAGCACAATGTACATGATGATCGCAATTGCTATCGCGATAAAAATTGCGATCGTGGTAGAGCTTGTCTTAAAGATTGCATTCAGACCGCAGTCCGGGATCAGTGAATTCGGAGCTGCACTGCTCAGCTTATAAGTACGTGTTGTCTTCTGGTCGTACATCCCTTTTACAGTGCTGTACATCAATTCATTGACCAGATACAGGCCAATCCAGTTAAACATAATGGAGGTAATAACCTCATTCACATTAAAATATGCCTTAAAAATACCCGGCACCGCGCCCCAGATTGCGCCGCAGACCATAGCTGCCAGCAGACATACATACCAAGGCATCTGAAGGATCAGCGCAAAATACAGTGCTCCAAACACACCGACCGTATACTGTCCTGCCGCACCGATGTTAAACAGACCTGTCTTAAATGCAAAAGCCACGGAAAGTCCGGTCATGATCAGAGGCGCTGCCTGTGCGATCTCACTTCCGATTCCCTTCGGTTTCAGATAAAAACCACCTTTGATAATTCTTGAAAATCCGTCCAGCGCATTCTCCGCATTAATGCAATACAGAATGATAAGTCCAACCAAAAGTCCGATTACAATACACAAAAGAGATGCTACGATGGACAAAAGGACATCCTTTGTCTTTTCACTCATTGTTCTGTTTCCTTTCTATATTTCTTCCGGAACCACGTCCCGCTTTGCTCCTGCCATGTAAAGACCTAACTCTTCCACGGTAATATCCTTTGGATTCAACTGTCCCACAATCTCACCCTCATACATTACCAGAATTCTGTCAGATACGTCCATTACCTCATCTAACTCCAATGAGACAAGAAGCACTGCTTTTCCTTTGTCTCTCTGCGCTACCAGCTGACTGTGAATGTACTCGATTGCTCCTACGTCGAGTCCTCTGGTCGGCTGTACTGCCACAAGAAGCTCCGGATCTTTGTCTATCTCTCTGGCGATAATCGCTTTCTGCTGGTTACCACCTGACATGCTGCGTGTAATTGTAACCGGTCCCTGACCGCTTCGCACATCGTACTGTTCAATTAATTTTTCTGCATATTTGCGAACCGCACCGGATTTGATAAATCCTGCTTTTTCAAACTCCGGCTGCCAGTACCGCTGCAACACCATATTCTGCTCTAAGGAATAATCCAATACCAGACCGTGCTTGTGACGATCCTCCGGGATATGGCTCATACCCATCTTGGATTTTTCACGGATCGATGCCTTGGTGATATCGTGTCCGAGGAATGTGATCGTGCCTCCACTGATCTTCTCCAAGCCGGTAAGTCCCTGGACAAACTCCGTCTGTCCGTTGCCATCGATACCGGCAATACAGACGATCTCTCCTCTTCTCACATTGAAGGATACATCTTTGACCGCATTGTTGTCATGCACCTTGCTCGGCACTGTCATATGGGAAACCTTTAATACGGTCTCTCCCGGTGTGATCTCTTTCTTGTCAACCGAAAAGCTTACATCCCTGCCGACCATCATCTTGGACAATTCTTCCTTGGAGGTATCCGCGATATCCACCGTTCCGATATATTTTCCTTTTCTTAAAATGGTACAGCGGTCTGCCACTTCCATAATCTCATTTAACTTATGGGTGATGAAAAGAATGGATTTGCCTTCCTTCGCAAGATTTTTCATGATCTTCATCAATTCCTCAATCTCCTGCGGAGTAAGAACTGCGGTCGGCTCATCAAAAATCAGCACCTCATTATCGCGATATAACATTTTGAGGATTTCTGCACGCTGCTGCATACCCACTGTGATATCCGAGACAAGCGCATCCGGATCGACTTTTAATCCGTATTTTTCGCTCAGTTCCATAACCTTTGCCCTTGCTCCGTCCTTCGCAAGGAACATTCCTTTGGTAGGCTCCACACCAAGAATGATATTATCCAGTACGGAGAAGCACTCCACGAGCTTGAAATGCTGGTGCACCATTCCGATGTTCAGATCATTCGCGTCGTTCGGCGTGTTGATATGTACCTCTTGTCCATTTTTCTTGATGATTCCGGATGTCGGCTGATACAAACCGAACAGAATGCTCATAAGCGTTGACTTTCCGGCACCATTTTCCCCTAACAATGCGTGGATCTCACCTTTTCTCAGCTGCAGGGTGATATCGTCATTCGCCTTGATTCCCGGAAATTCCTTTGTGATGTTCAACATCTCAATAATGTATTCATTTTCCATATACGTGTATCCTCTTCGTTCTTTTTTACTGTTACACTATACCTGCATATATGTTATAGTATAACATCTTCCCCACATGAAAAAAAGGGGAAGAGAAAATATTTTCCCTTCCCCTTTGACGTTCCATCATTACTCTACATAATCAACTGTAACATGGGAACCAACCTCTGGCTGATTCTCAGTATCATTGGAAACTGTAATGCTTCCGTCTTTGATTCCTGCTAATACAGTGTTGTACTCATCAACTGTAAATGTTGTGAAGCCCCAGGATGCATCATCTGTAGGAAGACCAATGTAATCACCCTGTGCAAGACCAAGCTGCTCAGACTTTCCACCGATGGATGCCCAGTCGCCGTTGAAGTATGCATCTAATGCATCGTAAACTGCGGAGTGAAGACCCTTCATAGCGGATGTGATACAAATATCGCCAATGGTCGGATGCTGGTCAACGTCAACACCGATTACTTTTCCGTCATGCTCATTTGCAGCGTCTACTGCTGATGTGTAGATACCACCGCCGCAAGCGAATACAACCTGTGTTCCATCAGCATACCAGCCCTCCATACGAGCTGTGATGGCATCATCACCGTAGAACTGTCCACCATAGTAATATTTTACATTTACATCAACGCCAAGCTCTTCTGCTGCGTCGTTAATACCCTGGATATAACCATATCCGTAACGGATAACTGCGGGAACTGCAATACCGCCAAGGAATCCAAGACTGGTGTAGCCGTCTTTTACTGCTGCATATCCTGCGATGTAGCCTGCCTGCTCCTCCTGGAAAGAACAGATATATACGTTGTCATTGATTCCTGTTGCATTACCGGAAAGATCTACGATATCACTCTCGGTAACATCAACTGCGATGAAAGATACATCCGGATAAAGATCCTGCTCTTCTGCGATTGCCGGTCCGAACAGATATCCAGGCATAACTACTACAGTTGCACCTTCCTGAACTGCCATATCAATTGCATTGATACGCTCTTCGTCGGTATCCTCTGCCGGTTTGTAGTACTGATACTCAATATTGTTGTCATCGCCGTATGCAACACAGGTCTCCCATGTAATCTGGTTGAAAGACTCATCTGTGATATCACCTGAGTCAGTGATCATAGCAATCTTCTTATCGCTATTATCAGTTGTGTCTGCTGCATCTGCGCTATCCGCATTGCTCTCAGCTGCCTCTGTTCCGGTTGCTGCCGGTGTGCTCTCTTCTGCTGCTCCGTTGCTAGAACCACATCCAGCAATCATGGTTGCTGACATTGCTGCCACTAAAAGTAAGCTAACCACTCTCTTCTTCATAATTGTATCCTCCTGCTCTCGCATGAAATTAAAACAAAAACTCCCAGCAAAATCACTGAAAGTTTTCCCTCCCGCAGTTTGGAACTCCGTTCCCACTGCAAAGCCGATAGTCGGACTCGAACCGACGACCTACGCATTACGAATGCGTTGCTCTACCAACTGAGCCATATCGGCAGATTATTTTAAACATCACACTAGGTTATTATATCGGAATTTCAAAAAATTGCAACCTCTTTTTGATATTTTTACAGATAAATTTTACTTGCGGGACGTTTTTCCTATAAAATTCTCCTTGTTTTCATTCGACAAGTGTGTTATATTACAAAAACAGACTTCCCCGTTTGTAGCATAATGCGGATCCTTTCTCCTATACAGAGGAGGATTTATGACATATCAGGAATTCAAGCATCATATCTTAGCCGGCGTACAGAATACACTTGGCTCCGATTTTACCTTATCCGTTCAGGATATTATCAAGAACAACGATACCCACTTCGACGGACTTACTATTCTCTCACCGCAGTGCAATCTCGCTCCCACCATCTATCTGAACGAATATTATGAGCGTTATCAGCGCGGCACCACACCGCAGGAGATCATTTCTGACATTTTAGAAATCTACCACACGCACAAGGCAGACCACAAGATTGATGTATCATTTTTTACCGACTACAACAAAGTCAAATCCAGGATTGTGTTCAAACTCATCAATTACGAGCGCAACCGGGAACTCTTAGCCGACGTTCCCCATTATCGCTATCTGGATCTGGCAATCGTCTTTAACTGCCTGTTAGAATCCGATTTTCCCGGCAACGCTACGATTCTCATCCGCAACCAGCATATGACATTCTGGTCCATAACCAAAGACGATCTGTACGCCCTCGCTATTTCCAACACACCCCGCCTGCTCCAGTATGACCTGCGCAATATGTCGGAGTTCATAAAGGAGCTCGCCTGCGAGAGTGATTTTGGCGAACCGGAGCCCCGCTCTGCCATTCCCATGTATGTACTCTCGAACCAGTACAAACTAAACGGCGCTGTGTGTATTCTCTATCAGGATCTTCTCCGGGACTTTGCCAGACAGCTCTCCTGTGATCTGTATATCCTTCCAAGCAGCATCCATGAAGTCCTTTTGATTCCAGTCACTTCCGGCACTTCCTCCCTGGATCTGTCCGCCATGGTCCGCGAAGTCAATGCCACGCAGCTTTCCAGGGAAGAAATTCTCTCTGACCATGTCTATTATTATTGCCGTGGCACCGCCAGGATCACTATGTGATTCCTGCCGCTATAACCTTGTCATCTGATCGTAGAGTTCCTCATAGCAGCGCGCTGACGACTCCCAGGAATAATCCTGCTCCATCGCCCGCTCTATAAGTCCGTTCCAGGACTTTTTATCGGTCTCATATACCTTTTTTGCATACCGTATGGTTGCAAGCATCTCATGTGCATTATAGTTGGCAAACGAAAATCCGTAACCGGTCTTCTCATATTCATTGTAAGGTTCTACCGTATCGCGCAGCCCACCGGTCTCACGCACGATTGGAATCGTTCCGTAACGCATACTCATCAGCTGTGACAATCCACACGGCTCGAACAGTGACGGCATTAAAAATGCATCGCAGGAGCCGTAAATCTGGTGAGCGATCTCCTCCGAATATCCGATATGTACCCGCATTTTATCCGGATACTTATCTGCAAAATGATGAAGCATCGACTCATAGCGCTCCTCACCGGTACCTGCCAC
>CAVCFM010000250.1:6636-9737 GCA_963601305.1 bacterium
AAACTGGATATTGTCGCTGCCAAGCATCTCATCGAGCACATAGGCGATCAGATCAAATCCCTTCTGGTCTGTCATGCGGGATACCATGCCCATCAAAAATACCGACTCGTCCTCCGGCAGTCCCATTTTTTTCTGTAATGCTGCCTTATTCGTCTTTTTCCGGGCTATGTTTTTGATATCGTAGCGTGCCATCAGATGTGGGTCGTTCTTGGGATTGTACACTTCATAGTCGATACCGTTGGTAATGCCAAACAGCACATCGGAACGTGCCCGCATCAGGCCATCTAACCCCTCACCGCCCTCCGGCGTCGTAATCTCATGGGCATATGTCTTACTGACCGTCGTGATGGCATCGGCATACACCACGCCGCCCTTCAGGTAATTTGCTTCCCCGTAAGACTCCAGCTTATCCGATGTAAATATCTGCTCCGGCAGACCGGTAATATCCATAACAGCCGGCAGCGTCCAGCGTCCCTGGAACTTTAAATTGTGTATCGAGAACACCGTGCGTATGCCGGTATAATAATTTTCATCTCCGTAGAGCGTCCGCAAAAATACCGGGATCAATCCGGTCTGCCAGTCGTGACAGTGAATGATGTCCGGACAGAAGTCCAAAAACGGCAGTGCCTCGATCACCGCCTTTGAAAAATATGCAAACTTCTCCACATCTTCATAAATATTGTTGTAGGGCTTATCGCCCGCAAAATAAAATTCATTATCCACAAAATAATACGTGATGTCATCGCTTGTGGCTGTAAAAATCCCGACGTATTGTTTTCTCCAGCTTAAATTCACATAAAAATGGCATAAAAAATGAAGCTGTCCCTTCCACTTTTCGTCCATGCAGAGGTATTTCGGCAGTATCACACGCACATCGTATTTTTCTTTGTCAAAATACTTCGGCAGTGAACCCGTCACATCTGCAAGTCCGCCAGTTTTTATAAAAGGTACAGCTTCTGAAGCAGCAAATAATATTCTCGTCATAATACCACCCTCCATACAAGAATATTATATAATACTTCTCTTCATCTGAAAAGAACAATGTCACCCGAATCTAGTGCATTTTGTACTGCAAACGGATCCGGTCCGTGATGAGTGCGATAAACTCTGAATTGGTCGGTTTGCCCTTTCCATTGTGGATCGTATATCCAAACATTTCATCAATCGTGTCCATCTTGCCTCTGCTCCACGCCACTTCAATCGCATGGCGGATCGCGCGCTCCACTCTGCTCGAGGTAGTCTGGTACTTTTTCGCAATGGTCGGATAGAGGATCTTCGTAATGGAGTTGAGCATGTCCATATCATTTACCGACATCACAATGGCATCGCGAAGATACTGATATCCCTTGATATGTGCAGGCACACCGATCTCATGGATGATTTCTGTGACATCCGCCTCAAGATTGCGCTCTCCGTATTCCTCGGTCTTCTCATAGGCGTTGACCTTGCGTATCTCCGCATTGCCGCTTACTCTGACGTTCTTAATACGGTCGATCACCATATCGTTATCAAACGGTTTCATAATGTAATAATCTGCCCCGAGATTAAATGCATCCTCGGTTATCTTCTCCTGTCCGATCGCACTGATCATGATAAACGTTGGATGTTTTTTGATGCTTTTGTCATGGTTAATCCGGTCGAGCACGCCAAGCCCGTCTAATTTGGGCATTACAATATCCAGCAATACCACATCCGGCTCTTTTGTCTTTATCACATTATATGCTTCCTCCCCATCTCTTGCGGTTCCAACCACATTGAGTTCCTCGTCGCTTTCGATAATATTTCCCAATAAACGCAACATTCTTTCATTGTCATCCGCAATCGCTACATTTAGTTTTTCCATATTAGTCCCTCCTATGACAAAACATCTTACTTATTGATAATACTGATTTTACCACATGATATTTTGTCGAAGTAAGTCGTCAACAGAATCTTAAATGTTCGTTTTGCATTACTTGTCCGATACAATGTGGTATCCATTTCGTCCATTCATTTTTACATAATAAAGCGCCTCGTCTGCATGTTTGATCAGCTGCTCTATGTTCTGTGACATCCCCGGCACAAGACATGCATATCCCTGTGAAATCGTTATGTTGGGACTCACTTTTGAGTTCATATTCGCAATTTTTTCTTCCATGAGACGCGCCTTTACATCATTTGCGATCTCCTCAATCTCATGGTTCTTGTCTAAGAGCAGTATCATCACAAATTCGTCTCCGCCAAAACGATATACCTGTCCCACATCTTTTACAGCATCTGACAGTATCTGTGCCACCTGACGCAGGCAGATATCTCCCTGAATATGACCGTAGGTATCATTGTGCTGCTTGAAATAGTCAATATCAAGCAGTCCGATCGCAATCTTTTTCTGCTCCTTTGCAGCCATATCAATGACCCGTTTTGCCTCCTCATCCAGCAGATAACGATTGCCGAGACCTGTCAATGCATCTGTAGTAGATTTTGCCTCAGCCTGTTTGCGCTCCACTTCCTTGTTGCGAAGCTCAATCTTGATATCGATAGCGGCTGCACGCTCCTTGTCTGTAATCTCTTTCTGCTTCTGGTAAAGCTCCGTGTGATCCACACACAAATGTATGTACATTTTCATCTCACCGATGACGCGGTAATATTCCATTAACATTTCCGTCAGGATCAATTTGAAATAAACACTTCCCTGATCATTCGCGTACCGCTCAAACGAGTCGATCACCCGCTTCCAGCTGTCATACTCTCTCATATCCCGCAGCAATGCGCACAAATCCCGGATATCCTGCACGTAATCAGATGCGTTCTGGTCATGTTCTGCACTCTCCAACAATTCATTGAGATGGTCATAGACATAATTTTGCTCACCCGTTTTCCAGAGAAGACGGCATTTGGATACCATAAATGTACAGCGGTAAACCTCTTGCATCTCCTCCGTAAACGCCTGTTCTGCAAGTTCCAGATACTTCATCGCCATGTCATACTTTTGCAATTCACGGTAGGATGTCAGTAAATTCAAGTATGTGACAAAACACCAGATCTTATATCTTGGCTCCTTCTTACACTCGGGATTTTCCAGTTCCAGAGCTGCCTTGCTGAAATAATCAATTGCCTTGTCG
>CAVCFM010000251.1:0-2848 GCA_963601305.1 bacterium
GTGTCAGCGAATCCATCGAGGCAGCCAAGATGCTGGCAGAACAAGGCATTGATGCGCAGCTGATCAACATTCATACCGTAAAACCAATTGACGAGGAACTTGTCATTGCAGCGGCAAAGAAGACCGGAAGAATCTTTACCGTGGAGGAACACTCCATCATCGGAGGATTGGGAGCAGCCGTTTCTGAGGTATTGGGGGAGCACTATCCGACGAAGATCACACGCATCGGTGTGCGTGATGTGTTCGGAGAATCCGGTCCGGCAAAAGAGCTTTTACACAAGTATGAGCTGGATGCCGAGGGCATTGCAAACCGCATTTTAAGCGAGATGAGGAGCAGGTAATGTTAGAGGAATTAAAAAAACAGGTATATGAAGCAAATATGGAGCTGCCGCGCAGAGGACTGATCACCTACACCTGGGGCAATGTCAGCGGGATTGACAGAGAGAGCGGTTATTTTGTGATAAAGCCAAGCGGTGTGGACTACGACGCGTTAAGCCCGGAGGATATGGTAGTCATGGACTTAGAGGGCAACAAGATCGAGGGCAGATACAAGCCGTCCTCGGATACTGCCACACATTTGGAGCTCTACAAAAAGTATCCCGAGATTGGCGGTATCGTGCACACCCATTCCCCGGAGGCAGTCGCATGGGCACAGGCGGGCAGAGATATTCCGCTTTATGGAACCACACATGCGGACTATTTTCTCGGCGAGATCCCATGTGCCAGAAATCTGACACCGGAAGAGATTGAGGAAGCCTACGAGAAGAACACCGGAGTGGTGATCATCGAGACATTTGAGACGAGAGGCATCAATCCGATGTACACACCGGCGGTACTCTGCAAGAATCACGGACCATTTACCTGGGGACGGGATGCAGCGGAGGCAGTGCACAATGCAGTGGTGTTAGAGGAAGTGGCGAAGATGGCGCGCAATACTGAGGCAATCAATCCACAGGTTATGCCTGCGCCGAACTCTATCAAAGAAAAGCATTTTTACCGCAAGCATGGCGCAAATGCCTATTACGGACAGAACTAGGGGGAGTACAGATGGAAAAAAAGCTTTTTGGTAAGACAAAAGAAGGCAGAGAAGTTACAGAATATGTTTTGAAAAATAAAAACGGCATGGAAGTGTCCGTAATCGATCTGGGTGCCACAATCGTCTCCGTCAAGAACAAAGGCGCAGACGGAAAGGTGCGGGATGTGGTATTGGGATACGACAATCCGGTGGATTATCAGGATCACACCTGTTATTTCGGCGCATTTGTCGGAAGAAATGCCAACCGTATCTCAAACGCGCGCATCGAGCTTGAGGGTGTGACCTACAACCTGGAAGTCAATGACAACGAGAATAACCTTCACAGCGGCGCACATGGGTTCCATGCAGTGATCTGGAAGCCGGAGAGTGAGTCCGACCAGCAGGTGGTATTCTCTTATTTGAGCCGTGACGGAGAGCAGGATTTTCCGGGAAATATGCAGGTACAGGTAAGCTACATGCTGACAGATGAGAATGAGCTTGTCATCAACTATCGGGCCAAGTCTGATAAGACCACAGTGGCAAACTTCACGAACCACAGTTATTTCAATCTGGATGGACATGATTCCGGCAGGATTGAAAAGCAGCAGTTAGAGATTTTGGCATCTTACTATACACCGGTTATCGATGGCAAAGCGATCCCGACCGGCGATATTGCCGCCGTATCAGACACACCGATGGATTTCCGCAAGATGAAGGAAATTGGCAGGGACATCAACGCTGATTTTGAGCAGTTAAAATATGTGGGCGGTTACGACCACAACTATGTCTTAGACAAGGCAGACGGCTCTCTGCAGCTGGCTGCAAGGGCAAAGGCTGCAAACTCCGGTATCGGAATGGATGTCTACACGGACTGTGTGGGAATCCAACTGTATGCAGGCAATTTTATCGATGACGGCATGCAGGGCAAAGAACATGTGACCTATGGAAAACGTCACGGGTTCTGCTTAGAGACACAGTATTTCCCCAATGCGATCAATGACCCGAATTTCAAAAAGCCGATCCTGCATCCGGGAGAGGTCTATCAGTCCACCACAAAGTATTGTTTCCATGTGGAAGCGTAGGATTTACATTTTGTATAATCAGACAAGATAACCGAAAAACGCTGTAAAATCTTTTATGGATTTTACAGTGTTTTTTGTGTTTCATAGATGCGAAAATTGTGATAGGATAAGACGTGCCAGATAATCTGGAATATGAGTAAAAAAGGAAGTTTGATAGAAAATGCAAAAGAAAAATACCATGGATATGGTTCACGGCTCGCCGTGGGATAAAATTTTGCTGTTTGCGCTGCCACTTGCCGCCAGCAGTATTTTGCAGCAGCTGTTTAACTCGGTGGATACCGCGGTGGTTGGGCGTTTTGCCAGCAGCCAGGCGCTGGCAGCGGTGGGAAGCAACAGTTCCCTGATCTCTTTGATGATCAATCTCTTTATCGGTATTTCCCTGGGAGCCAACGTTGTCATCGCCCACTATATCGGGCAGAGGGCGGACAAAAATGTGAGTGCGGCAATCCACACCGCCATCGTGGTCGCAATCGCCAGCGGTGTTTTTGTCATGATCGCCGGACAGTTTATCGCACAGCCGGTACTGCTTTTGATGGGCACACCGGAGGATGTGATCGACCTTGCAGTCCTATATTTACGGATCTACCTTCTTGGCATGCCGTTTATTATGTTGTATGATTTCTGCTCATCCATATTGCGGAGTGTCGGCGACAGCAAACGACCGCTGTACAGCCTGATCGCGGCGGGTGTGGTCAACACCGTGTTGAATCTGGTTTTGGTCATCGGTTTTGGATTGGGCGTCTCGGGAGTT
>CAVCFM010000252.1:0-6993 GCA_963601305.1 bacterium
CATGGAATTCTTCCAGTCCATCTGGACGCCGTCCACAGCCGCCGTCGCAAAGATAAAAAAGCAGTCGCTGCAGTCGAGCACCTTGTTGCCGTTCTCGGAAGCGATTTCCCCAGTCTCAAGATACTGGCAGATCCGGCTGTACTGCTTAGCATCTAATAAATCCACATTGTCAAGAAAGAGCATGCCACCCTGGGATCTGGCAAAACAACTGTTTTCAATTCCCGCCATATCGCCGAACAGCACATCGCTCAACACATTGATGTTCTTCGTATAATAACGGCAGTTTACATAATTATAAGGTGTGCTCTCATCCAGTAACTTTTTCTCCAGCGCAAACTGATAGATCTCCTTGCCAAAATATGTAATCCCGGAACCGGACGGCGCCACTAACTGAATGTTCAAATTGCTGCACGGATACAAAAGCGCCGCCTGCGCCTGCTGGATCGCCTTGCGCAGACTTCCGTTTGCCCCGACCATAGACTCAAACGCCAGCGGCTTTTCCTCCCCGTCGGATTCCTGCGGCAGCATATAATAAACCGGTCTTGTCTTTGTCTTTAACAGTCGCCCCTCTTTTACCAGCTCATTTAAAATTGCGCTGACATTCGTGCGCTGCATGCCGATCCCGTCTGCAATGTCGTTTGTCATCAACCCTTTTCCCCGTTCCCCTGCGGCGAAAATCTCTTTCTGCACAAACTCAAATACTATATCTTTGTTTTTCTTCATGATTCCCCCAGATTCACTCCAAACTATCTGTTATAGCAGTCCTAACTTTACCATCCCCTGATAGATGCCATCCTCATTAATGTGAGTGGTCACCATATCTGCATGCCGTTTTAAGTCCTCCGATGCATTCCCCATTGCCACACCGGTTCCGGCAAAATCAAGCATTTCAAAATCATTCGGACCGTCGCCAAAGGCAATGGTATCCTCTCTTGTCACTCCGGCGGCATCCATTAACACCTGCATACCGGATGCTTTTGTCACACCCGCAATCCCAATCTCGCCGCCCGCATCCATCCTGTCATAACTCATGGCTGTGACGCTGAAATCAGGCACAAGCTCCCGTGTTACCTCCGCAAGCGGTATGTTTGCCGAATGGTAACACAGCTTTTCCACATTCGGATAGCACGAAAGGTGGTCGAGAATCGCTTCATCCACCACCTGATTTGCCAATATCTTTTTCACCCGTTCCTCATCCTCGGGACGCTCGCGCAAAAATTGCTCACGCATCGCATCCGCACAGCGTCTGGTCGTCACGATCTTATCGGTACACTGAACCATATAGACCGCCTGCTGTTTTTCAAAAAACTGAAGCAGGCGCGCAACCTGCGCCTCGGACATGTGACGATTACGAAGGATTCTGCCCTCATACTCCACATATGCGCCCGCCGCCGCAACTATGCCGTCAAATCCGAAATCCCACAGTCTGGACTCGATCTGACACTTACTTCTCCCCGTACACAAAAATATCTGATTGCCGCTCTCTCTCACTGCAAGGAGCGCCCGCTTTGCCGATTCCGGCAGCACACCGCCAAAATTGACCAGCGTGCCGTCGATATCGAAAAATAAAAATTTCTTCCCCATAATATTTTTACTGCCCCAGTTCCAATTTTTTCTTCACGATCCGCACAACGGACTCGTCGATGCGGTCCTCGCTGATGCTGCCATCAGACACTGCCGCGAGCACTGCATTATATGCCGTGTCATAATCCGCCGGCAACAAGATGATGTCCACCCCTGCGTTGACTGCCATCACTGCCGCAACATCGGAATTGTATGTGTCTGTGATAGAACCTGCGGTCATGGCATCGGTGACAACAATGCCGTTGTAACCCATCTGGGTGCGCAGCAGACCTGTCACGATCTTAGATGAAAGGCTTGCCGGAACATCGTCCCCGGTGATGTTCGGCAGCGCAATGTGTCCCACCATGATAAAGGATGCGCCGTCATCTATCGCTCTCTGGAATGGCACCAATTCCGTTGCCGTTAATTCCTCAAGCGTCTTCTGTGAAGTCACAACGCTTGTGTGGGAATCGCCGGTGGTATCGCCAAGTCCCGGGAAATATTTGACCACGCCGAATATACCCTGACTCTCTAAGCCCTGCAACTCCGAAGATACCATATCCGCTACCGCACTGGCATCCGAGCCAAAGGAGCGCGTCGCAATCTCGGTGTTGCTGCTGTTGGTCAGCACATCTGCCACCGGCGCATAATCCATGTTAAATCCAAGCTCTGACAGGTAAGTACCGATGGTGCTTCCGGCATTGTATGCATTCTGCACATCTCCCGTTGCCCCGATGTCTGACATATTGCCCACATCCGTCACGGAAAATCCGGCGTTGCCCGCAATGCGGTTCACACTTCCGCCTTCCTCAATGACACCTAAAAATGCCGGCAGACCGGTTTTCTCCTTCGCAATGGTCTGCATATTGCTAAGCATGGTCTTGGTCTGCTCGCTGTCGGTAAGGTTACTCGATGAATAGATGATACCGCCCACCGGCCGCTTATCGTATGCATCTTTGGTCGTATCCCCCGCCGCGGTCACGCCGGCATAACCGGTCAGCGCATCCGGTGTTATCACGAACATCTGGGCAACTTTATCCTCCAGTGACATGCCACTCACAAGCTGTACTGCCTGCTCATAATATTGATCGTCATCTGTCATTGTCTCCGCAGTCTCCGTCTCCAGCACACCGACGCTTTCTGTCCCGGATGGTTGCTGTTCGGTCGACTGCTCTGTTGCTGACTCGTGATTTTTACCCAGAAAATTATGTACACAGAATATAGCTGCCGCTATCACTGCCAGTAAAACCACAAGAAGCACAGCCATAGTTAATGCTGCGCTTTTTGTGTCCTGTTCTCTCCTTAAATGTCTCTCTTCGCGATTCATAATAACCCTCTTCCTTCTAACCTTTCTATGGGCATTATAGCAAATCTTTCCGTACATCTAAAGAGTTATTTTCTTTTTTTACTGTTTTGCGGTAAGATGGAACCTCTCAACTGCCGTCTCAAGCGTTGCCGCCTGGGCTGCCAGCTCCTGGCTCGTGGCTGAGGCTTCCTCTGCTGCCGCGGAGTTATTCTGGACTACCGCTGATATCTGTTCCACGCCCTGTTCGATTTCTTTGATGGTTTCCGCCTGTGTTACTGCACTCTCACTGATATTTCTGGTACTCTCCCCCAGCGCCCGGATTCCCTCCACAACAATTGTCAGCGCTTCGGATGTCCTTGTAGTAATCTCATTTCCATGTGCGATCTCTGCAATTGAGTTTTCAATTAATTCTCTGGTATTGACCGCAGATTTGGCACTGTCAGCTGCCAGCTTTCCAATCTGGTCTGCGACCACTGCAAAGCCCTTCCCTGCCTCGCCCGCTCTCGCTGCTTCGATAGATGCATTCAATGACAGCAGATTCGTCTGGGATGCAATATCTTCTATCTCTGAGATAATCTTGCCAATCTGCGCAGATACCTGACTGATCCTCTCCATTGCCTCAGTAAGTTCCTTCATCGCTCCACTGCTCTTCTCTGCCTCCTGACCGTAACGTTCTGCCTCCAGATAAGCTACTTTTGCTTTCTCAGCGCTCTCATCCACCATCGCTACCACATCATTGATGGTAGCTGTCAGCTCTTCGACTGCACCTGCCTGCTCTGTCGCGCCCTCAGCTAATCCCTGAGCACTCTCTGCCAGATTTCCGGCTCCACCTGCCACCTGCTCGGATGCTTCTCTTACATCGAGCAGCGCCTGATTCATCTGATTACGTACCCCACGGATATTTTCCAGAATACTCTCAAAGTTCCCTTTATAATGTTCTTCATTCCTGCTGGTGTGGATATCGAAATTACCCAGGGCAAGTTCTGCCAGCATGCGGTCTGTATCTTCGATTACCACCTTCATATAATTGCATGCCTGCCGGAAGCTCTCCGCAGTATCACCGATTTCATTTTCCGACACATAGCGGATCTCGACATCTAGATTTCCTTCCTTTAGCTGCTTTGCTGCTTCCTCAATTTCATTTAAAGGCTCACATATTCCATCTGCAATCGACTTAGCCGCCATTCTCCCGATGATGTATGCAACAGCGCCCACTGCCAGCAATATCACAACCATTGCAACTGTGATCACCGCTGCTGTTCCCATCATTTCATTACACTTTGATATATATATATCCAAAAGTGTATTTATATCTGTTTTTACCTGCGCCGCATCCTCCGCGCCGGTTGCTTTTAACAGGGCATACGCTGCGCTGGTTTTATCCTCATCCTTTGATGCAAGCGCTATTACCTGTTCTTTTACACTATTATAATCCTCAAGGTGGCTCTCAATATCATTGATCACTGTGAACTCTTCCTCAGAATTTGCACAGTTCTTTACTTTTTCCAGATAATTATCCACATTTTCTGCATTCTCTTCAAGCATTGTAACAAGCACCTGCTTGTTGTCTGTATCCTGCTCTAAGATCAGATAACCGAGTGTCGCTGTCATCGTATTATACTCAATTCCAAGCTGTCCCACATATCCCTGTGCAAAACCATAGTTCTTAATTGCACGCCGGTATGTCATACCGATGAATGACAGCATAATGATACTGATAAATGTGCATGCTGACAAAAATACCAGGATCATCGTAAATCCCCGCTTGATACGCGGCTGTACCTTCATATTCCTGTTAATTTCTTCCTTCTTTCCTTTCTCTTTTTCCATTTCCCTCTCCTTTCCTGATACAAAAAACTAGTCCCATAGTCATGATATTAGCACTAAAGGACTAGTTTTTCAAGCATTATCTAACAATTTCCAGACAATCCCCTAATTTTCTTCTTACTTTTGCACAGTAGAAGCTATAAATTTAAAATTACCTGCCATCTCAACTGTGCCGAAGTGAGCCGGAATTATCATGTGGTCACCTTTTTTTACCGGCTGCCCGTTTAGCGTTCCCTCGCCCGCGATCACGGACACCGATAAAAACGGATACTTCTGCTCAAATTCCATCCTGCCGCGGACATCTGCCGCAAACACATCGTAATAGCTGCAGGAATACATCTCTGTAAGCTGGTTTTCTGCCAGATCTGCAAATGATCTTACACTGTCTGCGACTGATTTTGCCGGAACAGTGATCACGTCGATACTCTTTTGCACATGCAGTTCTCTCGGCTTGCCGTTTGAAAGGCGGTCATAGTCGTATACACGGTAGGTGATATCGCTGTTCTGCTGTGTCTCCAGCAACAGGATCCCACCCTTGATGGCATGGACGGTTCCCGGATCAATCTGGATAAAATCTCCTTTTTTTACCGGGATCTCGCGGATAAAATCACTCCATCTGCCCTGATGTATCATCTCTTCCAATTCAGCCTTATCCTTCGCATTGTGACCAATGACAAGATGTGCATCCTCGTCACAATCCAGAATATACCAGCACTCCGTCTTGCCAAACGAACCGTTCTCATGCTCCTTGGCGTAGGCATCATCCGGATGCACCTGAATACTCAGATCCTCTCTCGCATCGATGATCTTTGTCAAAAGCGGGAACCTGTCATAAGATAGATTGCCAAACAGCTCCGGATGCTCCTCCCACACTTTTGAGAGCTTCATCCCCGCAAGACTTCCGCATCTTACGGTTCCGTCCCCGTTTGGATGTGCGGAAATTCCCCAGCACTCACCAATGTCATCGCCCTGCACCTTATATCCAAAATCCGTCCGGAGTCTGGTTCCACCCCAGATGTTGTGGGTGCAGACCGGGTCTAAAAAAATAATCTCTGTATTTGTCTGACTCATCGTCTAGTCCTCCTATTCCATCCGGCAGATCTGCTCGATCTTCTCGATCTCCTCCGCCGAGAATGGTGCTGCCTCTGTTATCTTGACGTTCTCTGCAATCTGGGATGGTCTCGATGCACCGATGAGCACGCTGGTCACTTCGTCATCTTTTAACACCCAGCTGAGTGCCATCTGCGCCAGTGTCTGTCCGCGCTCTGCTGCCAGTTCATGCAGCGCACGTATCTGCTCCATGCGCCGGTCGGTCAGATCTGATGCATGTAAAAATCTTCCATCCCGCACAATACGGCTGTCTTCTGGAATTCCATGTAAATATTTTTCCGTCAACATTCCCTGTGCCAGCGGGGAAAACGCAATAATTCCCTTTCCTTCTTCCTTCGCTGCCTGTTTTAAGCCGTTTTTCTCAATCGTGCGGTCAAAAATGCTGTACCGGTTCTGATTGATGATAAACGGGCAGTGCAGCTCCCGAAGGATTGCAGAAGCTTTTTGCATATGTGCTCCGTCATAGTTAGAAATTCCCACGTAGAGTGCTTTGCCGCTTTTTACGATCTGCGCTAACGCCTCCATCGTCTCCTCAAGCGGTGTCTGCGGATCCATCCTGTGATGATAAAAAATATCGACATACTCCAGATTCAACCGCTTTAAGCTCTGATCCAGACTGGCAGTCAGATATTTTTTGCTGCCCCAGTTTCCATACGGTCCCGGCCACATATCATAGCCCGCCTTGGTGCTGATAATTAACTCATCCCGGTAAGCGTGAAGCTCCTCTTTTAAAATCTTTCCGAGGTTCTCCTCTGCACTTCCCGGCTCCGGTCCGTAATTGTTTGCCAGGTCAAAATGTGTGATGCCCGCATCAAAAGCGGCGCCACACATCTGTTTCATATTTTCATAGGAATCGTTGGTTCCAAAGTTGTGCCAGAACCCCAACGATACCATCGGAAGCAACAGCCCGCTCTCCCCACAACGGCGGTACTGCATCTTGTCATAACGTGTCTCTGCTGCTGTATAACTCATAAATTTTCCCCCATTTTTTCTCTCTCATCACTGATCAGACATGTTCTATTTTAACAGATCATTCTTCAATGCCTCAAGCTTTTCGTTGGCATCGGAAAGGCTCTCGCCCTTGACACCAAAGTAGTATTTGATCTTCGGCTCCGTTCCGGACGGTCTCACACAGCACCATGCGTTATCCGACAACTCGTAATAAAGTACGTTGGAATTCGGAAGTC
>CAVCFM010000253.1:0-2933 GCA_963601305.1 bacterium
GCAGGTCTTACCGGACGTAAGATTATCGTAGATACCTACGGTGGATATGCACGTCACGGCGGCGGCGCTTTCTCCGGTAAGGATTGCACCAAGGTAGACCGTTCTGCAGCATATGCAGCGCGTTACGTTGCAAAAAATATCGTGGCAGCAGGACTTGCAGAAAAATGTGAGATCCAGTTATCCTATGCGATCGGTGTGGCACAGCCGACTTCTATCATGGTTGACACCTTTGGCACCGGAAAGCTCTCCGATGAAAAACTGGTAGAGATGATCCGCAACGAATTCGATTTAAGACCGGCTGGTATCATCAAAATGCTGGACTTAAGAAGACCGATCTACCGTGCAACAGCAGCATACGGACACTTCGGACGCACCGATTTAAATCTGCCTTGGGAGGCTTGTGACAAGGTGGATGTTCTGAAGAAGTACCTTGCTTAGTTTTATAAAAAGTTTATGATAATTTACGCAAAATAAATAGGTTTTTAGACATTTCGTGCTATAATGGGTCGTAGGAATTATACTACGACCCGTTTTTTTGAGGAAATCATATGAAGTTTAAGAATAAAATTATCATTTCGTTTTGTATTATCATTTTTGTGCCGATCGCACTGGCATTGCTTGTGTTATTCAGTTTTCAACATATCCAGATTAAGGCGATCGAGCAGACTTATGGCGTGGAGAGTGAGGACTACAGCTATTTTTCCAACTCCATACAGCTCCTCAGCAGGATTGCGAGGGAACCGTTTGAAAAATTACTCAATACAGCCAAGGAAGAGCCGGAGAAGTTAGAGGAGGCTTCCTATCTGGATAAGATGAACGAGGAATTGCTGGGAAGGGGCTCATACCTGCTGGTGCGCAGGGAGGATACGTGGACCTATATCGGGAAGGAGACAAATGATGCGACGTTAGAGCAGATGCCGCCCTACGGGGAAGGAGAGGACGACGCAGATTCCGGAACTTATATTGACGGAGAGGAACAGACTTTGATCAAGCAGATTGACTTTGTCTATCCGGATGGGGACAAGGGAAGTGTATTTGTGGTCACCCTGCTTGCGGAGAGTGTCCCGGAGATTAAGAGCCTGATGGTAGATGTGCTGATCTCTGTGGTTCTGATCCTGATCCTGACGGCGTGTATGCTGACAGTCTGGATCTATACAAGCCTGATCAACCCGATTAAGAAGCTGCAGCTGGCAGCCCAGAATATCAAAGACGGCAATCTGGATTTTACCGTGGACGCTGAGAATAAGGACGAGATCGGAGAACTCTGCAAAAACTTTGAGGAGATGCGCCAGCGTCTCAAGGACAATGCGGAGGAGAAGATTTCCAGCGAGACGGAGAATAAAGCGCTGATCAGTAACATTGCCCACGACTTGAAGACGCCGATCACCGCGATCAAGGGGTATGCGGAAGGGCTGATGGACGGCGTGGCAGACACACCGGAAAAACGGGATAAGTATATACGCACGATTTATAACAAAGCGATCGAGATGGACACGCTGATCAATGAGCTGACGCTGTATGCGAAGATTGATACGAACCGTATTCCGTATAATTTTGCAAAAATCAATGTCGCGGATTACTTTAACGACTGCATTGAGGAGATCGGGCTTGATCTTGAGGCGAAGAACATCGGTCTCTCCTATTTTAACTATGTGGACGAGGATGTACAGATCATCGCCGACCCGGAGCAGCTTAAGCGTGTGATCAACAATATTGTGGGAAACTCAGTAAAATATATGGGAAAACAGCGCGGGATTATCAATATCCGCGTCAAGGATGTCGGAGATTTTATCCAGGTTGAGATCGAGGACAACGGCAAGGGAATTGCCGCGCGCGACCTGCCATATATTTTTGACCGGTTTTACCGGGCGGATGCGTCGAGAAATTCGGCTACTGGCGGAAGCGGCATCGGCTTATCAATCGTAAAGAAAATTGTGGAGGACCACGGTGGCAAGATATGGGCCACCAGCAAGGAATCCATTGGAACAGTGATGTATTTTGTAATACGCAAATATCAGGAGGTACCAAATGAGCAAGTTATTGATTATTGAGGATGAAGTTGCAATTGCAGATTTAGAGAAGGATTACTTAGAACTCAGCGGATTTGAGGTTGAGATAGAGACGGACGGCACGGTGGGATTAAAGCGTGCATTATCCGAGGATTTTGATATGTTCATTCTCGATCTGATGCTTCCGGGAATCGATGGGTTTGAGATCTGCAAGGAGATCCGCGAGGAAAAGAATACACCAATCCTTATGGTGTCAGCCAAGAAGGATGATATCGATAAGATCCGCGGTCTGGGACTTGGTGCGGATGACTACATCACAAAGCCGTTTTCTCCCAGCGAGCTGGTAGCCCGCGTGAAAGCGCATCTGGCACGCTACGAGCGTTTGATCGGAAGCAATATGCCGGAGAATGATATTGTCGAGATCCGTGGCATCCGCATTGACAAGACCGCACGCCGTGTCTGGGTCAACGGGGAAGAAAAGCAGTTTACGACCAAGGAGTTTGACTTGCTCACATTTCTGGCGGAGAACCCGAATCACGTATTTACCAAGGAGGAACTGTTCCGCGAGATCTGGGATATGGAATCTATCGGAGATATCGCGACAGTTACCGTGCATATCAAGAAAATCCGTGAGAAGATTGAGATGAACACCAATAAGCCGCAGTACATAGAGACAATCTGGGGTGTTGGATATAGGTTTAAATTGTAAGATGAGTTCACCCCAGATAGTCTCCAACAATCTGGGGAGCAGGCTATCGCTTTAAGCTGTAATTCGAGTTCCCAGATAGTCTCTGGTTATCATTTAAGCTGGATTTGGATCAGGCGGACTTCGAGTGGTTCCAAGACAGCTTGATGGAACCAATATCGTAAGGTCGAAGCAGGAGTCGAGGCGGGAATTGCCGGCGGCATAAAGACCGCCGCAAT
>CAVCFM010000254.1:0-6619 GCA_963601305.1 bacterium
TTTTATAATTATATGCTTTTATAACGCTGTTTTCAACCTTTGATAACGATTTGGTATCTAAAAAGGCACCAGCAAAATCCATCCTGCTGATGCCCTTTTTTCAAAATGTTACCATTTTTATGCTTTTTTCTTCTTCCAGATAGGCACTTTTGCCTCTTTGTTCTCGCTTTTATGTTCCTTCGGCAGCTTTCCGGTTTTTTGCCGGAAATTCTCGCGGATTGCCTCATCCAGTTTCCGAAATCGTTCTTCCTCCGCCTCCTCACGCTCCCGCATGAGGTAATTCATCTCCTTGATGACCTGCTCGCCGACTTCCTCGCTGATATTTTTGCTGAGTTCGCGGTTGTTTGCGGCGAGAGCCTGTCCGACAATCTGCGTCATCAGCTCCGTAAACTGTGCCATTTTATCGGTATTATCCAAAATACTCTGCGGCGTCTCTCCCTCGCGCACTGCCTGTGGCGGCTGCGTTTTCTCAAGAGCGCTTGCCACCAGATTCCCATTGTGCACGATCATGCGGATTGCTTTGAGCTGATATCCCTTTTCCTTTAAGTCCTTGATTTTCTGGAATTCTTCGATGTTTTCCTTTGTATAGTAACGGTGCCCCATCTCGTTGCGAGGAATGTCGAGCGCCAGTTCCTCTTCCCAGTAACGTAATACATGCGATTCCACGTTGACAATGTTAGCCGCGTCAGAAATCATGTACCGTACCTTTTCCATTCCAGTTCCTCCTTCCCAGCTTTACCTATATTATAAGCGTCCGAAGTTGGCACTACAACTAATTTCAATCGTCTTATTGCGACACAATACGGGGTTTTATTACTGTTCACGGCAACGGGGTTTTCTCTTACTTCTCCATATTTGCAAACTTTGTATACTGAGGCAGCCATACCAGGTTGACGGTACCGATCGGGCCGTTACGCTGTTTAGCGATGATGATCTCGGAGATACCTTTCATCTCGGAGTCGTGGTTGTAATAGTCATCACGATAGATAAACATTACCACGTCCGCATCCTGCTCGATGGCTCCTGACTCACGCAGGTCGGACAACATCGGGCGATGGTCCGGACGCTGCTCCACGGCTCGGGACAGCTGGGACAGTGCGATCACCGGCACCGAAAGCTCTCTGGCGAGTGCTTTTAAGGAACGGGAAATATCCGAGATCTCCTGCTGACGGGAGTCAGAACCCTTTCCGGAACCGGACATCAACTGAAGGTAGTCGATGATAACCAGCTTCAGGTCATGCTCTAACTTATATTTACGGCACTTACTCCGCATCTCTGCAATGGAGATACCAGGCGTATCATCGATGATCAGCTCCGAATTGCCGATGGTGCCCGCACCCTCGATTAACTTCTCCCAGTCTGCATCCGAGAGGTTACCGGTACGAAGCGCCTGCGCATCTACTCTTGATTCCAGGGAGAACAGACGGTTTACCAGCTGTTCCTTCGACATCTCGAGAGAAAAAATAGCCGTACACATATTCTCGTGAAACGCAACATACTGCGCGATATTTAAGACAAACGCGGTCTTACCCATGGAAGGACGCGCTGCAACCAGGATCAGGTCAGACGGCTGCAATCCGGCGGTTCGATAGTCCAGATCGATAAATCCTGTCGGAATACCGGTTACCGTGCCGGAAGTCTTTGCCGCGTTCTCGATCTTCTCGAGCGCGTTCATGACAACCTGACGGATCGGCACGTAGTCGTTGCTGCCGCCGCGGGAATTGAGCAGCTGAAAAAGCTTCTTCTCAGTCTCTTCCATCACGACTTCGACGCTGTCCTTGCCAAGGTAGCAGTCGTTCTCAATCTCTTCGTTGACCTTGATGATCTTGCGGCGCAGTGCGTTGTCTTTTACAATCTGCGCATAGTATTTGACGTTGGCAGATGTCGGCACCGCGGTCACCAGGTCACGGACGAATTCCAGACTTGCGATCTCAGACGGAACATCTTTTTCTTTTAACTTATTCTGCAAGGTTACCAGATCCACCGGCAGGCTCTTGTTATAGAGCTCGATCATGGTATCAAATAAGATCCCATACTGCTGATGATAAAAGTCCTCGCTGTTTAACATCTCCATTGCGGTGACAATGGCGTCTTTATCCATAATCATGGAACCGATCACGGATTGCTCAGCCTCTAAGCTGTTGGGCATGATCCGCTTAATCAGCGCTTCTTCCATGAAGTTTCCTCCTTAAACAAAGGGACTGGCATACACCCGTCCCTCTAAAATTATTCTTCTACAACATGTACAGTAAATTTCCCGGTTACCTTCGGATGCAGCTTGATCGCCACTTCTGTCATACCAAATGTACGGATCGGCTCCGGCAGCTGCATTTTTTTCTTATCTAATTCCAGACCAAGCTGTGTCTTTGCCGCTGCGGCAATCTCCTTGGTGGATACGGATCCAAATGTTCTTCCACCCTCACCGGCTTTCATTTTCAGAGTCACTTTCTTGTCCTTTAACTCCTCTGCCAGTGCCAGCGCTGCCTCGTAGTTTTCCTGGGCAACTTTGTCTGCATGCTGGTTCTGTAATTTTAAGTCATTCAGGTTCTTCGGAGTCGCCTCAACGCCCAGTTTCTTAGTAAAAAGAGCGTTTCTCGCATATCCGTCGCTGACATTTACAATCTCACCTTTTTTTCCAAGGGATTTTACATCTTCTAATAAAATTACTTTCATTCTTCGATATCTCCTTCTCTTAGCATTTCATCGATGGTATCCTTAATAATGCGCTTCGCTTCCTCGAGGGAGCAGTTCGTGAGCTGGGCACCTGCCACACTTAAGTGACCGCCGCCACCCAGACGCTCCATGATCAGCTGAACATTAATCTCGTCGATCGAGCGGGAGCTGACATAAATCTTGCCCTGATATTCGGTCAGAACAAAGGACGCCTTGATTCCTATAATATTAAGCAGTTCGTTTGCCGCCTGTGCACAGACGATCGTCGGGCTCTCCACCTTGTCTGCCGGACAGATGGAAATCGCGAAACAGCCACGATATACCTCTGCGTGGCGAACCGCTTCCGCGCGGGCTTTGTACGCTGACATATCGTTGCGCAGCAGCTTGCGGACTCTTGTCACCTCTGCGCCTGCACGCCGCAGATACGCCGCCGCCTCAAAGGTACGCACACCTGTCTTTGTCATAAAGTTATTCGTGTCTATTAAGATTCCAGCATAGATGCAGTCCGCCTCATGCGGGTCTAACTTGATATTCTCCGGGAAGTACTGAAGCACCTCCGCAATCATCTCGCAGGCGCTCGATGCATACGGCTCCACATAGGAAAGCACCGGATTCTGGATGATCTCACTGCTCTGTCTGTGGTGGTCAAACACACAGATGGTATCGGTGCGGTTTAACAGTTCCGGACACTCCGTATGGCTTGGCCGGTTGACATCGACAACCATAAGCAGCGTATTCTGATTGGTCAGAAGCATCGCCTCATCGCTGTTGATAAACAGATCTGCCGGATAGCCCTTCTCCTCTGAAAAGCCCTCTACCATCGGTCTTAACGAAGAAGTCACTTCATTTAACACAATCTGTGCCTTCTTGCCGAGCACACGCGCGGCGCAATACACACCGATCGCTGCCCCCAGGCAGTCCACATCTGCAATATTGTGTCCCATGATGATCACATGCTCGCGGCTCTGGATGATCTCCCGCAGTGCATGCGCTTTGACACGGGCCTTAACGCGGGTATTCCGCTCCACCTGCTGTGTCTTGCCACCGTAGTAGGAGACGTTTTCCCCTTCGCGCAATACAACCTGGTCACCGCCTCGTCCAAGTGCAAGGTCGATGGACATGCGCGCATATTCATAATTCTGTGTATAACTGTCGCCGCCTTCTCCGACGCCGATACTAAGTGTTACCGCCATCTCATTGCCGACCTTGACGGTCTTGACATCCTCAATGAGGCTGAACCTGTCTTCCTTAAGCCTTGCCAGATATTTGTTCTTAAATACAACAAAATACTTATCCTTCTCAATCTTGCGGACAAGCGCGTCTATCTCTGAAAAATATTTGTTCACCTTACGGTCGATCAACGCAACTAATAGTGAGCGCTTAACGTCCTCGATACTGTCCAGCGCCTCATCATAGTTGTCGATATAG
Organism: bacterium; assembly: GCA_963601305.1. GTDB lineage: Bacteria > Bacillota > Clostridia > Lachnospirales > Lachnospiraceae > Roseburia. The sequence goes on from CAVCFM010000254.1 coordinate 4,102, forward strand.
ACCAATCCAGCCACCAGACGCTGCTCGTCATTCTCGCGGATATACTGGTTCAGCTCTGTCTCATCGAAAAAGTAGATCGCGGTCAGATATTCCTCGCTTGCGTCCATGGAAATGATCGAGCTTCCCTGTGCCATCGTATCAAAATAAATCCGGTGCAGCACCACGCGGTAATCTCTGTCATTCAAGGAAAGATACTCGCAATTCGTATCCTCTGTCCTCCGTAAGACTTCTCTTGTAAGCGTCGGACAGATCGTTGCGATCGACTTGTGGAACTTTTTATCCTTGCCGGTAAGCTCTGTAAACTGTTCGTTCACCCACAACACCTTGGCATTGTAATCCACCAGCACATACGGTATTTCAAATTCATTAAGAAGCTGCTTTTGTACGGTTCCGTACTGCGTTGCAAAATTGACCATCTCCTCGATCAGGTGTGGCTTGTTATGAATGTATGCAAACAGCATTACCAGAAAATATAAAAGGACAAACCCGGAAAACATCGCCCCCGATGTACGGCTGTCCGTGTATACCACAATATTAATACCAACCAGAGGAATCGTAAGAAACAGTGGTCCGCATAGATATGTACGCAGCCGCCCCTTAAACTTCACGTTATTTTTTTTCAAAATACTGCCTCCATTTATCCAGAAAAACACTTCTCCAAAATAGTCGTTTGTTATAAATTATAACATTTTACCCCGCTGATATAAAGTGTTTTTTCTACCTTACAAAACGGATCACTCTGCCGGCTTTTCTTCGTGTTTTCCCGCAAGTGTCAGATAGCGTCCCTGATCCATATCGTCAATCAGGTTATTGGATAAAATCTGTGTGCATGGTTCCGGCTCCAATGTATCCACAAGTTCATTATGTTCACCCTGATATCCAATCTCAGGTTCATAATGACAGATTAAATATCCGTCGCCATCCTTTAATCCATAACAGTCTAAGATGATATCCCGCCATCCGTTTGTGACATGGCTGCTGACCATGACCGGCGTGGCAATCTCCTCAAATGATTCCCATACCGCAAATGCTCCCGCATCATCCTGCTCTAAGATAAGCGCCGGTGAACCACCGGGATTGCCCTTGGTAAAATCAGTGAGCACAACGGCGAATATCTCGTCCGTTCCGTCCCCATTCAGATCGATATAATTATAGTAATAACGGGTCTGCTCCCAGTCCTCTTCCGGTATCTGATAATATTCTGCCAAAAACTGTGCCAGCTCGGGATACATCTCTTCCTCTGCATACACCACATCCAGGGTAGACGCAATCGTATCCTCCTCCGCTGCAAGAAACATTTCCTCTAATTCCTGCTCCACCGAAAAATGTTCTGTGGACTCCTCTACGGATTCTGTCTGCTCTGCCACAGTCCCATTTTTTTGTCCTGTTTCCTCTGTCTTATCTGTACTCCCTGTGCCGCAGCCGGTCAACAACAGCATGCCTCCCATGCAAACCGCTGCACATCCTGTCATACGTCCTGCCATGCTGCCTGCCTTATCTAATGTTTTCCTTACCATTCCTGTCATCCAAAAAACCATGCTTTCCATTCCCTTGCTGTGTCTGTCAATATATAACCATTATATTATATGATTCTTGCACGGTTGCCAAGCATATAGCGGGAAATTTAATAATTTCGTACTTTAACGTGACACGGTATTTTTTATAGAGCAAAAAAGGAACCGTCCTTCCGCATGCGATTTGCGAAAAGACAGTTCCCTCCGTTTCTTTTATAATTGCCCTATCACAGCAAGCCCATCCGTCGGCTTACCGTCATCATCCATCAGTCCCATAAAGGTTCCCCAGCCGTCCTCGTTATTTTCCGGCAGTGACCGCATGAATGGCTCCCAGTAAAAAAATCCCTCACATTTTCCTTCGGGCATACGCTTTATGATCTCAGCCAGATGTATCAGGCTCTTTGCCTGCCCCTGACCGCTTGCCGGATACCCTGCCATCCGCTCCTGTTTCTCTCCGAAAAATGTTCCACGGCTCCTCCGAAACGGATGTGCAAATTCTGCAATGATCAGCTCTTTTCCATAACGTTTGACCAGCTTATGCAGATTCTCCTCAAAATCTGCATAAGTTCCGTGGATATAGGGATAATAGGATAGCCCGATGACATCAAAATCTGTCGTTCCGAGGCTTATCATTTTATCAAACCACTCCTCGTAATAAGTATAGGTCGCCCCTTCATCCAGATGTATCATCAGCCGTGTGTCCTCCCCGCGGCCAACCTCCCTTGCTGCCCTAAGCCCTGCCTGCACCAGCATTGACAGGTTCTCCCAATTCGGCACTTCTGCCATCGGAAACAGCATACCGTTGCGTATCTCATTTCCGATCTGGATCATGTCCGGATACACATCCGCCTCTTTGAGCGTATAGAGCACCTTTTTGGTATACTCGTATAAAAGTTCTGTCATCTGCTTTATGTCCGCATTTTTCCATGCTTCCGGAATATTCTGGTTCTGTGGGTCTGCCCACCAGTCAGAATAATGAAAATCCAGCAGATACGGGATATGAT
>CAVCFM010000255.1:0-4126 GCA_963601305.1 bacterium
CATTTACCGGAACTAGCGTTTCTTTATCAGAGACTTATTTTACAGCCTCTTTTTTTCCCTCCTGCGTGAGCGAGACATGGATACTGGAATGTTCCAGGGAATATTTCAGGGCATTGTCTAACAGGATATCGATCAACTGTTTTAACTTGGTCGGATTGCCGGAGAGGGAAATGTCAGGGGCAATGTCGTTGCAGAGCTCCCTGTGATTGTCGTAAGCGTAGGGCTCGTAGGTGACAACGCTTGCCATAATGATGTCGCTGAAACTGACGGTCTCGTGCTTGCTGGGCAGCAGGGCGCTGTCGAAGCGGGCAATCTGGAGCATGTCCTCGATCAGAAGCTTCATCTGCTCGGATTCCTCGATAATATTATTGATGCGGACTTTGTCGGCTTCGCTTGTCAGCGCAGAGCCTGTCAGCATCTTGGAGTTGGATAAGATCACAGTCAACGGTGTCTTCAACTCGTGTGACGCATCGGCGATAAACTGTTTTTGCGCGATGATGGATTTTTGCACCGGAGAGGCGATCCATTTGGAGATGTAAACGCTCAGCACAAAAAAAGCCGCAAGGGCAAAGATGGCGATTGCGATAAAGTTGATGCGCTGTTTTTTTAAAATCTCTTTTTCTACCGTGACATCCGAAAAAGCGATGCGGATATCAGATATCCCGATGCTTCTGCGGAGAAACTGGATGTTGCCGTCTAATTCTCCGGTGCTTGAGGCACCGGAGAGGACTTCCCGTGCAAGTTCACAGATTTCCTCATTCGAGACAGAGGTCATGTGGTTGACCAGCAATTTGATATTGCCCAGATAGTCCACCCGGACGACGGCGACCGGCGAGGAGGTCGTGTCCGGGAGGTATGCCTTCTGTGAATAAGTATAATTGATGGTGGAATATAAGTTGTTGCTGCAGGTCGATTCCAGGTTTGACTTGGAAGTGGCATAGGTAGCGATTAAAACGATCGCCAGTAAAATGGTAAACACAAACATCATGACCGACACGATCTTAATTCGCAACTTGGTAATCATTTTTTACCTCCAGATGGTAGCCTGCCTTGCGGACGATCGCAATGGACACGTCAGAGTGAAGAAACAGAAGCTTTTTCCGCAGGAAGGAAATATAAGCCTCCACATTGTTGTGTGTCGCCTCGGAGTCGTATCCCCACACTTTGTTGATCAGTGTATCCTTTGAGAGGATCGAATTAAGATTGGATAAAAGTAAGCGCATCACTTCCAGCTCTTTGGAATTTAACTGGATTGAATTCCCCTTGCATGACAGGGTAGACAGCGCCGGATTTAACTCTAAGTCAGAAAATTGCAGAGTCTCAGACACAAAGGGACTCTGTCTGCGCAGGACAGTCTTAAGACATGCAATAAATTCACCGTTATCAAAAGGCTTGGTGAGATAGTAATCGGCACCGAGGTTCAGCCCGTAGATGCGGTCTTCCACTTCTGCTTTTGCAGTGAGCATCAGAACCGGTGTGTTAATTTTGTCACTGCGGATCTGTTTTAACACCTGAAACCCATCCATTTTCGGAAGCATGACATCCAAAACGATGGCATCATAAATATTACTTTCCGCATAATCTAACCCACTTTCCCCGTCGTAGGCAAGGTCTGTCGTATAGCCAATTCCATGGACAATGTCGGCTAACGTTTTTACGAGACGTTCCTGATCTTCTACAATAAGAATTCTCATTTCAAACACCCCCAGTATGTTCCTCTTTTTTATAATATACCACAAAACAACCAAATATTTCTGAAAATCAAGACAAAAAAAGTGTAAAATGCTAAAATATTTCAGACTAATTTAAACTAGCAGTGGTATTTTTGTATAAGAAACAAGTTGCGCAACAAAAACAATTTTATATGGAGGTTATGTATATGAAAAAAAGGGTGGTAAGTGTATTTTTAGCAGGTGCAATGGTTGCAACGATGTTTGCAGGCTGTGGAAACAGCAGCTCTGCCTCGACGGCAACCACAGATGATGCGGCGGCATCCGAGAGCCAGACGGCAGGTGACAGTGCGGCGGATGACAGCGCTGTAGAGAGCACGGATGATGTGACGACAATCTCGCTGTGGACGGTGTTTACCGGTTCAGACGGAGATGTGCTCAAGGAGATCATCAATGATTACAACGAGACCAATACGGACAATGTGAAGGTTGAGATTGACATTATGGACAATGATACTTTGCAGTCCAAGCTCCCGACGGCGATTGCCACCGGAACGGGTCCATCCTTTGTACTGTTTGGTATTGAGTACATCAATGAGTATGTGGGTAATGACTGTCTGGAAGATATCAGCGATTTCTGGGAGGCAACCGGAACCAACGAGGATAATTACTATGAGAATGTCGTTGCAAAGTCCTATGTGGACGGAAAATTATATGGCGTGCCGATGCAGTACAATCTGCAGTACCTGTACTACAACAAAGACCTGTTTGAGGCGGCAGGACTTGACCCGGATGCACCGCCAACCACATTTGAGGAGTTAGAGGAGTGCGCAAAGGCGCTGACAGATACTTCTACCGGTCAGTACGGTCTGGGCTTACCTACCGATTACGGCTATTATGTGCAGTATCTCTGGGGCAATGGCGGGGATGTTGTAGACACCTCCACGAATGAGAACCTGTTAAATTCCAGCGAAAATGTTGCAACCTTAGAGTGGTTACAGGATCTGTATGAGGCAGGAGTATCTCCGCAGGGCGTGACCGCAGCAGAAGCGGACACCATGTTCCAGTCCGGTCAGCTTGCAATGTGCATGGCAGGTCCTTGGAACATCAATGCATTGAATGAACTCGGCATGAACTATGGTATCACGGCAATTCCGGCAGGAAGTGACGGCGCATACGCGGCAGAGGGCGGCTGCTCTTACATGCTGCCAAAGGGTGCTGACGATGAGACAAGAGAAGCTGTCTACAAATTTATGGCATACTGGCTCACCGACGATGTGTTAAAAGAGTGGTCTACCAGAAATGGATTCCCGGTATGGTCATACTCCTTACTTGAGGATGAGGAGATCAAGTCAAATGAGATTTTATCTGATGTATCTGCGGCTTCCACCATCGGCAGAGACTGGCATCTGGGATACACATACGGAAGTCAGATTGACAACGATGTGATGAAACCAATGATAGAGCAGGTTCTTGCAGGAAATGATGCGGCAACGGCATTGGAGGAGGCATCCGCAACACTGGATACGATTTTAGGTTCCAATTAATCTGTTGTAGGGAAAAGGCTGTCGCAGATGCGTCAGCCTTTCCTTTTAAAAAGCAAAAACCGACTGGACTGGATGAGGGGATAGGAATGATAAAAACAGGAAAGAAGTCTTTACAAAATCAGAAAACCGCATATCTTTTTATTCTTCCGGCAATGATCGTTCTCACAATATTTGTATTTGTGCCGCTGATTGCAGCTTTTGTAATTAGTTTTTTGAATATGGATATCTACATGAAAGATATTTCATTTGCCGGAATTGCAAATTACATCACGATGTTTCGGGATGACAGAGTGTGGAATGCCACCGGAAATACGTTTTGGTTTGCAATTTTAGAAATACCGTTACAGATTTTTCTGGCATTGTTACTTACGATGTTGATGATAAAAAATACCAGAATACATAAAGTGCTGCGGGCAACTTTTTATATCCCGTATATCTGCTCCATGACGGCGATCAGTATCCTGTGGTCCATGATACTGAATCCGAACTCGGGAATGTTAGCTTATATGCTGCGAAAAATCGGTATCACGATGCCGAATCTGTTAAACAGTACGACGTGGGCGATCGTGGTGGTTGCACTTGTGACGGTATGGAAAAATTTTGGCTACACATTGACTCTGCTATCTGCGGCGGCACTGGATATTCCGGCGGCGCTGTATGAGGCGGCAGAGCTAGACGGGGCGAACAGTTTTTCAAAATTTATCTATGTCACAGTCCCGTCAATCCGTAACACCATCAGCTTTTGCATAGTCACGACGCTGATCGCGACATTCCAGGCATTTGACCAGATTTATGTGATGACGGGTGGCGGACCACAGAACAGCACAGAGACGCTGGTGGGATACATTTACAGCAGAGGGTTCCAGACGACCCACGATTTGGGATATGCGTCCACGATTTCCGTATATC
>CAVCFM010000256.1:0-3454 GCA_963601305.1 bacterium
ATCGTTGTGATACGTCCGTCTGCCGCCTTATAGTCGGTCATACAGGTCTCAAAGCAAAACGTCGCGCCTGCCTCTTCCATAAATATGCGCATGTTGCGGATGACATTTGCGAGCACGTCGGTCCCGATATGCGGTTTGTTCTCATATAAAATCCGTTCCGGTGCCCCGAATTTCACGAAGGTCTCCAGCACAAAACGGTTGCGCCCGAACGGGTCTTTGACTAAGGTGTTTAACTTTCCATCCGAAAAGGTTCCGGCACCGCCCTCGCCAAATTGTACGTTTGACGCCACATCGAGGACGCCTGTCTCCCAGAACTTTGCCACGTCAGCAGTCCTCTTTTCTACCGGGCGCCCACGCTCGATGACAAGCGGTGGAATTCCTGCTAATGTCAGCGCATATGCGCAGAAAAGTCCGGCAGGTCCCATGCCGACCACGATCGGCTGTTCGGAAAAAACAGTTGCCCTGCGCTTTGGCAGCTGATAGGATTTTGTTTTTGCCGTCATGACATTGGGATTGGAAATCTTTTTGAGGACTTTTTCCTCCCCGCGGACGGCAGCATCCACCGCATACACGTAAAAAAGCTGTGGCTTTTTCCGGGCATCAATGGATTTTTTGACCAGATGAAACTCAAGCAGCTGGTCTGCACGGATCTTTAATGTTTTACATATCTGTTGCTGTAACTGCTCATCGGTGTGTCCGAGGGGCAATTTTATCTGATTAATACGAATCATAGTACTCCTTATGCTCTCCTGGCTGCGGAAACGGCGTGTGCCGCATGGGTTCCTGCCACATAGCCGCTGGACCATGCCCACTGTAGATTGTATCCGCCGCATGTTCCGTCAATGTCGATGACCTCTCCGGCAAAATAGACACCGGGAACCAGTTTGGACTCTAGCGTGTCATTGTGCAGTTCACGGGTGTCCACACCGCCTGCGCAGACCTGGGCAGCATCAAAACCTTTGCTTCCGACAATGTCAACACGGAATTGCCGGATAGTATCACACAGTTGATGCAGCTGTGCTCCCTTGACGCTTGCCGCTGGTGTGTGCAGCGCGATCCCCGACTCCTTTAACAGCACGTCGGACAATTTTTTGTTAAACAGTCCGATCATCGCCTCGGATGCGGTTTTCCCGTGTGCATAGGTAGAAAAACGCCGCTTTAACAGCGAGAACAGTTCTTCCTCTTCCATGCGCGGCGCAAAATTAATCCAGGCACGCACTTTTTTGTGCTGCTTTAATGCCCTGGTGGCAAAACGGCTGATCTGGAATACCGGAATTCCGGAAATGCCAAATTCGGTCAGCTGTAATTCGCCGGTTTCCGAACAAATCCGAGCATTTTCGACCTCCAGATCAATCCGCATTTCTGCACGAATTCCTGCAAGAGCCTTAAAAAACGACTGTTTTCCCTGCAATTGTACAAGAGCGGGCACAACATCTATGAAGTGATGCCCAAGTCGTTCAATATGCGGAAACGCCGTTCCGTTGCTTCCAGTCTTCGGCGACGCACACAGTCCCGGAGAAAAGATGATCTTTTTGGTTGAAATTGCATCTTTTTCCAGCTGGATCTGAAAGCCATGCGCTGCCGGTTTGATTTTTTGCAGCTCACAGGACGTGTAGATGCGGACGTTCTGGTACTCTGCTTCCATGCGCAGTACTTCCAGCACCGAAGCTGCCTGCTCGCTTGCCGGATAATAATATCCGTTGCGCTCTTTGGGGTAGATGCCGAGCTCCTCGAAAAAGGAAATCGTATGCTCCCAGTCAAACTGTTCAAAAACAGGCAATACAAATGCAGGGTTTTCTCCCCGGTAACAGGAGACTCCCTGCAAAGAATTTGTATAATTACATTTTCCGTTGCCTGTGGCAAGTATCTTCTTGCCGACTCTGTCCATATGTTCAATAATTATTGTATTCGCACCGCATCGCGCGGAAGCAATCGCAGCCATCAGACCGGCTGCACCTCCACCGATTATGGTTACATCTGTCTGTATCATAAACCACCTGTCTGTTAAAAGTCATTTATAGCCATGCTTATTTTACCACAGACCATCTTAATTAACAAGCAATGAGATTAACTCGAATAACTTTCCAGAAAATCATAGAGCTCTCTGTCATCCCGGATATAGATATGGGACTTTACCGCCTCCTGCATCGCATCATCGAGGTGTGACAGCCGGATATTTGTCTCGAGGTAGACCGTGCTCTCATCAGCCATATATACCACGACATAGCCGTCTGCCTCGCCGATGACGTAGCGGGCATTTTGCTGTAAGGTCATGCTCTCGGCAACCTCCCACTCTTCACTCACCTCAGTGGGGATGGCGTCCATCGTCAACTCCGAGGTGTCATATTCCAATATCGGGGTATCGGACTGTTTAACCAGCCATGTTACTGTGAAGACGCACACAAATATCAATAGTACAAAAAAGCAAATACTTATCGTTCTTTTCATAAATTCCTCCGTTTTACGATAAGTATTTGCCATTTTTTTCTTTTTATACAGTTAGACAGCCATTATAATAAATGCATCTTTTTGGCAAGACGTACAAGCAAGGTGCCCTTCGGGAAGCGCAAAAGTTCCTTTTCGGTCACACCGCGCAGCAACAGCATCAGCGTAAAGTAAGTGAACACGCCGGCAAGAATAGATAAAACCGTTGCCACCGTGTTGATGCGGATCAGGTACAACACAAGTGTGTAGACCAGATAGACGACAACACCCATTCCCAGCGATGAAATTGCCGGGATGATAAAGGTGCGCTTTACCTCCTGTCGGTAGCCGCTGTATTTGTGCAGGGAACGTCCGTTTAAAATACACATGATCAGTCCGAAACATGCATTGGCGATGACCACAGCGTAAATATTTAAGTCTAAGAACCACATAAGTCCTGCTAACACGAACAGATGGAGCACCAGGGCGATCAGTGCATTTTTGATCGGCTCTTTCATGCGGTTAATGCCCTGCAAAAGTCCGTTGGTGAGCGTCGAAAGTGAAAATACGACGATGGTGACTGCACCTAACTGTAACATCCATCTGGCTGTGTCCGAGGAGTCAGAAAACAGCATCTGCATGATCGACCCTGCCAGCACTCCCATTCCGACTGCGCATGGGAAGGCGATGACCATGATAAAGCGGATCGCCATCACGATCTGTCCGCGCACTTCTTTTCTTCTGCCGGCGGAAAAAGCCGCAGAGACTGCAGGCACAGAGGAAGCCGCCATGGAGGAGGCAATCGCGATCGGCACATTGATGAGCACCTGGTATTTTCCGGTGTAGATACCGTTTAACACGCCGTACTCGCTGCTCTTATATCCCTGCAGTACCGCGATATTTTTGAAAACCGCCTGATCAAGCAGCGCATTGCAGTTGTAAATGGTCGTGCTCAAAAGTACCGGGACGATCGTGATGATCAGCAGATGAAAAATCGAGCCGTAGGAATCGACATTGCTCTTTCTCTCCT
>CAVCFM010000257.1:0-16272 GCA_963601305.1 bacterium
AAAATTTTATAAATTTGTTAAAAATAACTAATCACAGAAGGCTATTTCCTATGGGCTAAAAAAAGAGCCGCTCCCGCGGCTCTCAATTTATCCTTTATCATTTGTATCTCATCGCGCAAACAGTTATGCCTCTGCGCTGTACTGTAATCTGGCTGTGATATCGGCAACTTCCCTCATAATTGCCGCATACATCTCATACTCTAACCCTACCGGCGACATGTGTGGGCATTCCTGCTTCATGCGATATGCCTGTCGCAACAAACTCAGCTTGTTCTCTTCTAATTGCATCATCTGCTCTCTGCTCATAACTTCTCCATCTCTTCCCACCGTTATACGGGCGTTATAGTTTGTGGCACATCTTGTATACGCGCCATAACTATATTAGCACATCTAGTAGGAAATGGAAGTAAAAGTTGTTCAGCATTTTTACCAAAAATTTCTAAAGCTCTAAAAGCCGCTCAATTGCCTGCTTTGCGAGGATGCAGTTGCCGTGTTCCCTTATGTATGCAATCTGTGACATGTCGGAGCAATGTCCGTCATCAAACTCTACAGTGCCCAGTGCAAAGGGCTTCATCTCCTCTTTTGAAAATCCTGTGAAGTCTAAAAGAAGATAATATGCATTTTCAAATTTGTACAAACTGCTGTATGGCATTTTTTCCGGGAAGCATACCTTGCACATGCCAATCATATCGCCCAACGTGTGAAAACAAAGCGCAACGACCATCGGCCCCGCCTTCACGCGCTGCTTAGGCTTGCTGTCTTTCTGCAGCTGATTCAGCTTCTCCGGATCAATCTTACTGATCATATCGCTGACCGTATCCACCAAATTCCGGAAAGACAGATCCGAGTTTCCTCCAAATGTAATCGCCATGCTGTGATCCTGTAAAAGTTCTGCTTTTACCATCGGGGAAACACTGTCGATATCAATATGCTCCTGTTCTTCGACAATATTTAAAACCACACGCATAAACTGCTGCGTCGTCTCCGTATTAGAAATGATCTCATCGATGTCAAATCCCATCTGCTGAATCTCTTCCTCCGTTAATGCACAACGGAACTGGTTCTCTCCTATACGTTTTATCTCCATACACATCATCCTCACTTTAGGAACATTATCCTATGTTTTTGAGGATTTGTAAACCCTAAAGAACACAATTCCCCTGCAAAAACGCATCGTTTTTTCACAGTTCCTTCTTTTGCATAATCCGGTTGCTGCAGTACATGGAAAGCAGATAAATCAATGCCAGAACAAGGATTGCCACCACACCCCAGACTCCATATGAAATCTCATTGATTTTTTCCAGGAAGAGCCTCGTTCCAGTCTGTGGAATAAGTTTTTCAGCCAGACTTGCCGCACCAAACAAAAAAACAAGCATCAGAAACATTACAAGTCTGCCCTGTTCGGTACCAAACTTAAACTGGATTGGCAATGTAACGCACACAAAGATGAGCAGTGTCCATAAAATCATGACAGCTGGGAGCAGCCACGCCTCCTGCCCTCCGGTTATTCCCTTGATTTTTTGTATCACACCTCCGGCTAACACAAGCATCAGCCAGCTTCCCAGCGCCACCGCACTCGTAAACAGATATTTTTCTATCACATACTGCCTCCTGCTGATTGGCCAGGTAAAAATATAACTAAGCCCCTTGCCGGTGTCATCGTAACTGATAGTACCCACCGCCACGTAGGTGAGCATAAACACTCCGTAACTTAAGGCAAAACTTAAATTCAGAGTTGACAATACAAACACAACCAGAATACAAGCCACTACTACTAAAAACTTTTTTTGCTGTAACACAAGTCTCCAGTCCTTGATCCATAATCCTTTCATACAGCCACCCCCTTTACATACATTCCGAGTACTACATCAATTCCTGCCGGTTCCACCGTAATCTGCGGATAATTTTCCACATAAAACTGCCTCTCATTGGTCAGCAGACTGTACCCGTAACTTTCCTGCTTACGGCGGAGAAGATAGGTCTTATCCAGCTGGTCATATTCCGCTTCTTCCACTTTTAACACACCGTACCGATCCAGCAGTACATCCATCTCCTCGTGGAAACAGATTGTTCCTTCCTCGATCACGTAGACGTCATCGCAAAAGTGCTCCAGATCGGATGCAATATGGGAACTGATCAGTATGGAACGCGACTCATCCTCATCCATATATTCCTGTAGCATTGCAAGCATCTCCTCCCGCATCATCACATCAAATCCCGCTGTCGGTTCATCTAAAATCAAAAGCCTTGCTTTGTGCGACATGGCAGCTAAAAGATTTAACTTCGCTTTCATTCCCGTTGAAAATTCCTTGATTTTCTTATCCATCGGCAATGAAAAGCGCACACACTTCGCCTCAAAGTCCTCTTTATCAAACTGTGGATACAGCCCCTGTAAAATAGCGGTAACATCCCGCACCGTCAGATACTCACTGAATCCTGCCTCGGCTAACACCACACCGATCTGCTCCCGCTCCTTCGGCAGCAAGTCTTTGTGTTCTTTTCCAAACATATAAATCTCGCCGTCTTCTATCGAAATTAAATCTAAAATAGACTTAAATGTCGTACTTTTCCCGGCTCCGTTTTTACCAACCAGCCCGGTAATCTGTCCCGGTTTTACCTCCATGGTACAGTTTAATGAAAACGACTTATAACTTTTTCTGACATTTGATAGTCTGAGTATTGTCTCTTCCAAAATAAATTGCTCCTTTCCCCGGTATCATTCTGCCTCGCCTTACTGTTCCAACAATAAATCCAGCATCTCGTAAATCTCTTCCTTTGTCATGCCACAAGCCTTTGCCTTCTGGATTGCCAGTTCCATACAGTCCTCCGCCTCTTTGCGCCTGCTCTCCGCTAACATGGTCTCACCCACATCTGCAATAAAGCTTCCCTTTCCATGCACCGTTACAACAAAGCCTGCTTCCTCCAACGCGTCATAGGCTTTCTTCACGGTAAGCGCACTGATCTGTAGTTCCTTGGCAAGTGTTCTCACGCTGGGCAGCGGGTCACCTCCCGCAAGTTCTCCATTGGCAATCAACATCTTAACCTGAACCACAATCTGTTCATAAATAGGCTGCATGGATGAATGATTGATAATGACTTTCATGTTTCACCTCATTTTTATTTCGCTTTGTTATAAACAGTGTATAACAGCATATAACTGTTGTCAACTGTTATATACTGTTTATTTTTAAAAAAGTAAACTCCCAAGCGTGGAATCTACTCTAAAGAAAAAAGCACTGTGCAGAATTTTCTACACAGTGCTTTTTTTCTTTGATATTCTATTTGATCTATGCCTCTTCTTTTGGCATTTTGATTGCGATATGCACATCGTCCAGCTGTTTCTGTTCCACGGTAGCCGGTGCGCCCATCATAATATCCATCGCATTCTTGTTCATCGGGAATGGGATAATCTCACGGATGCTCTCCTCACCGCAGATCAACATGATCATACGGTCTACACCAGGAGCGATACCTGCGTGTGGCGGTGCTCCGTAGCAGAATGCATTGTACATTGCCGGGAACTTCGCTTTTACGTCGTCCTCGCCAAGACCAACCAGCTCAAATGCTTTGATCATAATTTCCGGATCATGGTTACGGACTGCACCGGAAGAAAGCTCCACACCATTACATACCAGGTCATACTGATATGCTAGAATGGATAACGGCTCTTCATTATTCAGTGCATCCATACCGCCCTGTGGCATAGAGAACGGGTTGTGGCAGAATTCCAGTTCACCGGACTCCTCACCGATCTCATACATCGGGAAATCAACGATCCAGCAGAACTCATAGCAGTCTTTCTTCATATGCTTCTCACTTGCAGCGCCAAGGAGCTTACGCAGAACACCTGCTGTCTTCTGTGCAACTAACTTTTTACCTGCGGTTAAGCCTACAAAATCACCCGGTTTTAAGCCGAGAGCTGCGACAACTGCCTCTTTGCGGTCCTGTAAGAACTTGGAGATACCACCTACAAGCTCTCCGTTCTCATCCAGTTTGAACCAGAATGCCTTGTTGGCAGTCTGAACTTCCACCTCTGCACAGATCGCATCGATCACTTTTCTTGTAGCGGTAAACTCATCTACCACAATTGCTTTTACAGTCTGTCCCTCAAACGGTCCGAATCCACAGTCTGCCATGACTTCCGTCGCATCCTGTAATACGAGGTCAATACGAAGATCCGGCTTATCACTTCCGTATTTATCCATGGACTCTAAGTATGGAATCCGTACAAACGGTGCCTTGGATGCAGTCTTGTATACACCATATTTTTCAAATACAGGCGGTAACACTTCCTCCACAACAGAGAACACATCCTCCTGGGAAGCAAATGCCATCTCCATATCCAGCTGATAGAACTCACCCGGGGAGCGGTCTGCTCTTGCATCCTCGTCACGGAAACAAGGTGCGATCTGGAAATAGCGGTCAAAACCGGATGCCATCAAAATCTGCTTGAACTGCTGTGGTGCCTGTGGCAGTGCATAGAACTTGCCCGGATGATTTCTTGCCGGAACCAGGTAATCTCTGGCGCCCTCCGGGGAAGAGCAGGTCAAAATCGGAGTTGTGATCTCCATAAAATTAAGTGCGTTCATCTTCTGACGAAGCTCTGCAACGATCTTGCTTCTGAGCACAATTTTGCTCTTTACAGACGGATTTCTCAGATCCAGATAACGGTATTTTAATCTGGTATTCTCGTCCGCCTCTCTGGACTGATTGATCTCAAATGGGAGTGCATTGTAAATACATTTTCCCAAAATCTCTATCTTCTGTGGAACCACCTCGATCTCACCTGTAGCAAGCTCTGTGTTCTTGCTGGAACGCTCTCTTACCACACCTGTCACAGAAAGAGTGGACTCCTTGTTCACACTGTCGATCACCTGCATCATCTCTTCGGTCTCGATCACTACCTGAGTCGTGCCATAAAAATCACGAAGGATGAGGAAACCAAGATTCTTGCTGACTTTACGGATGTTCTCATACCATCCGACAATCGTTACATCTTTTCCGGCATCGGAAAGACGTAATTCATTACAATTATGAGTTCTTGACTGAATCATACGCTTAACTCCCTTTATCTTAATTGCGTTGACCCTCTGCACCTTGATACATCCGGTCATTTTACACACTCTAACCTAGACATTTTACACCAAACGCCCGGATTTTTCAATAACTTCCGCATGACTTGCGCAGCGCTGACTTGCGCAGCGCCACATCCTGCGTGCCCTCACATGGCTACATTCTGCATGACTTGCGCAGCGCCACGATCATGACAAAAAGTGTGGCAAACTCTGCCACCGGGAATGCGAGCCACACGCCGTTCATTCCAAACAATGCCGACAGGGTAAATGCAGCGATCAAGATCGCCACAAACCCGCGCAGAATGGATGTCACAAACGCCCAACGCGCCGCCTCGATCGCGCTTAGCACGCCGGCTCCGACAATATTAATCCCCGCAAACAGAAAACCAATAAAATATAGCTGCAATCCTGTTTTTGCATATGCTGCCAGCTCCAGATTCTGTTCGCTGTTAAATACCGCCACAATGCCCTCTGCACCGACAAAAACAACTCCCAGGATCAGCACTGCAAGCACAAGCGCTGTACCGATTCCCATACGGATGACTTTTTTCACATTGTCCCACTCACCGCTTCCATAAAACTCGCTGAGCAGCGGCTGTGAACCCTGGGATACGCCGTTAAACATCGACACTGCCACCAGTGAGGTATTTGCCACGACTCCATAGGCAGCCACACCGATATTCCCGGCAAGGCGCAGAATGATCATATTAAATGCAACTGTGATAACGCCGGATGAAATCTCTCCCACAAAAGCTGACACCCCGACCTGGCAGGAGTAAAACAGCCGCTTTATCGACGGCCGGATCGGCTTAAAAATCACATTGCACTTTTTTGAGCGCAGATGGATACAGCAGATCAACACCCCCACGACCGGAGAGCACGCCGTCGCCAGCGCCGCTCCCGCCATGCCAAGTCCCAGCGGAAACATCAGCACATAGTCCATAACGATATTAAACAGACTGCTGAACAGCGTTGCCGCCATGGCAATTCCCGGTGCACCATCGTTGCGCACAAATGCATTGCAGATAGAATTCCAGATAAAACATGGCGAAAACAACATAAAAATCCGCGTGTAGGGAGCGCCTACCGCGACAATCGCCTCATCGCCGCCAAGCAGCGCCACAATTCTACCTGGCACAAACAGCCCCAGCAGTAAAAACACGATCCCGGCTGCGGTTCCCCAGAAAATTGCGTTAAAAAAATAGGTATCTGCCGTGTCATCTTCCCTGCCGCGTGCCACCGCATAGCGGATCGCGGAACCCACACCAATCATGGCTCCGATGGCAAAAATCAGGTTGTAGACCGGCAATACCAGATTTAATGCGGTGATGCCGTCTGCCCCCACCGCCAGTGATATAAAAAAAGTATCCGCAAGAATGTATAAGGAAATCCCTATCATTCCAAATACATTCTGCGATACATATTTTGTAAATTTCTTCGTGACTGACATAGTTATTCTCTCAATTAGTTGTTAAAAAATTCCACGATGTCCTTATATCCTTCTGCTGTCAGTTTTTCCTTCTGGAACTTCTTATTCTTGTTCATCCGAACTACCAGCACCTGTTTTCCGGCAGTACGCTCTTCCTGCGCTTTCGCGATCACATCTGAAAGCTTGTCTGCAGGATAACCCTTCTCGATCAGGTAAGCTACCTTCGGGCGCTGCATCGGAACGGTAAATCCATTTTCCATAAGAAGCAGCACGATACGCTCAAATCCGATGGAAAATCCACATGCCGGCACATCATTTCCGGTAAATTTGCCGACCATCTTGTCGTAACGTCCGCCACCGCCGCAGGCTGCGCCCAGTTCCGGCATTGCAATCTCAAAAATCGTTCCGGTGTAATAGCTCATGCCGCGCACCAGTGTCGGATCGAATACCATTTTAAAATCAGCGGTCTTGCCGTTCTCCACGGTCTCGATGATCTCAAGCAGGTTCTTCTCCACATCCTCCTCCAGAAATCCCTTGAGGGTAGATGCCAGATATTTGATCCCGTTGTCTGCCTGCTCCACACCCTTGAACAGATCCAGATATTTGTCGATAGACTCTTTTGCGTAGCCCTCTTTTTCAAGCTCAGCTGCCACACCCTCTAAACCTATTTTGTCCATTTTATCTAAAATGATGAATACGGTGTCAAATTCCTCTTCCGGGAATCCGCTGTAAGCTGCCATCGCCTTTAAAATGCGGCGCTCATTGATGCGAATCTCAAAATTTTGGAAACCGAGACGTCCGATGGTGGTTGTGGTTGCCAGGATCAGCTCGATTTCAGCCAGATTGCTCGGCTCGCCGATAATATCGATATCGCACTGCATAAACTGGCGGTAGCGTCCGCGCTGTGGACGGTCTGCTCTCCACACACTTCCCATCTGTAGTGCCTTAAACGGAGACGGCAGATCATTGGCATTGTTGGAGTAAAAACGTACCAACGGCACAGTCAGATCATAGCGCATACCAAAATCCACCAAATCTGCCTCTTCCTTTGCCTCGTTAATTTTTAACTTCTCGCCGCGCTTCATCACTTTAAAGATCAGTTTTTCGTTCTCGCCGCCCTGCTTATTGCTTAAGTTCGCAATATTCTCCATGCAAGGGGTTTCAATCGGTGTAAATCCAAAACTGCGGTAGGTCTCCTTGATGACCTGCTGTACATAATCCCGGATCTGCATCTCCTCCGGTAAAATATCCTTCATGCCGTTGACCGGCTTTTTACTTAATGCCATGAAATTTCCTCCATTGTCTTAATTTTGCGTTCTATCATTTCATCCACGCGGTTCAGATAATTCTCCACGTCCTTGACGTTCTCCACACGGATGATGTTCTTAACTCTCTTTTCGGTTGCATCCTGCTCTTTAAGTCTTGATGGCGGGATCACAAACTTTGTGGTTGCTCCTGCACCCAGGGCAATTATAGTCTGTTTCTCCTCCATTATCAAGATGTTGTAGACCCCTGCCTTGCCCGGCATCGCATATCCCACATTCTCAAGATTGCCTGCCATACTCTTCTGACGATAGAGATAATACGGGGACAGCCCCATCTCTTTTGCATAGGCAGCCGTCAGGTCCATGTGCTCCTGCGTGTTTACCATCTTGTAATCCTTGTAATCGTCCTTACAGATGTTAAGGCGCGCCGCGCGCTTCAGCGCAAGGGAATGTACCGTGATATTGTCCGGCTTTAACTGCTTTAACTGCTCCATGGTATTCTGCACATCGGAGAGCGACTCTCCCGGCAGTCCCATAATTAAATCCATATTGATATTTTCAAATCCCAGTGCTCTTGCCATATGGAAGCTGTCGATCGTCTGCTGTACCGTATGGTGTCTTCCGATGATCCGAAGGGTCTCATCCTTCATTGTCTGCGGATTGATGGATATTCGGGATATTCCATGCTGGCGCAGCACCGCAAGCTTCTCTCTGGTAATGCTGTCCGGTCTTCCGGCTTCCACCGTAAATTCCAGGCAGTCTGACAAGTCAAAACTGCATTTAATTTTACGGATCAATCTGTCTAACTGATATGGTTCCAATGTTGTCGGGGTACCACCGCCGATATAGACCGAATTCAGATGCTTATCGGCAAATTTTACAGCCGCAAAATCAATCTCTCGCTCCAGTGCATCCAGATATTCGTCCACACGCTTCGCCCAGGAAAAGAGCGGATATGAAGTGAAGGAGCAATAAAGACACGTCGTCGGGCAGAACGGAATCCCGATATAAAGGCTGTAGCCATTGTCATAATCAATCTTATCAAGCAACGCCAGCTCGCGCTCTGCAATATCCATCGAAAGCTCTATCTTCTCATCCGATGCATAATAGGTCTGCTTCATATAATCGTAGATCTCGTCCCGGCTCTTTCCTTCCTCCAAGAACTTCATCGGAATCTTGGTCGGACGGATTCCCGTCAACGTTCCCCACGGCAGTTTTCTTCCCGTGTAATCGGACAGCAGCTGATACAACTGCTGCTTCAGGCGGTTCTTGGTATCCGCACGCTCACCAAAATCCACGTCAAATACTGCCTGAGGCAATTCTTTTTGCGAAACCGGAGTCAATCCGTCTCCCTCATAGGTATTTTCACACCATGCGATCCGGATGGTTCCCTCCATATGCTGTTGTGCTTCCTGCTCCCATCCCTGATAGGTGATTGTCATCTGCCAGAGCACCTGCTCCTCGGCTGCTTTTTCTTCCGCCGACACAACCACCTGCTCCTCGGGATAAAATGCTTTGATCAGAGAATGAATATCATATTCAAACTCCGGCTTATTTAACTTAACTTTAATCATAATTTTATAAATACGGATTATACATCCGCTCTGTTCCAATCGTAGTAATCTCTCCGTGTCCGGTATAGACCGTCACGTCGTCCGGCAGTGACATCAGTTTTTCCTTGATGCCGCGCAACAGATCAGACATGCTGCCCTTCGGGAAATCTGTGCGCCCAACTGACTGTGCAAACAGCGTATCCCCGGCGAAAAGCACGTTCTGATAGCCAAAGAAATAACAGCAGCCACCAACCGTATGCCCCGGTGTATATAACACCCGGATATGGAACCCAGCCAGATCAATCTCCTGCTCGTCCTTCAGATAGCAGTCTGCCTGGTAAACGTCCTGTCGTCCCTCCCAGCCGCTTAAATTCAGCTCGGGATTCTCCAGTGTCTCTTTCTCACGCTCATGCGCATAGATGGGAATACCAAAATGTGCTGCAAGTTCCTTTGCACCGCCGGCATGGTCAAAATGCCCATGGGTCAGCAAAATTGCAACTGGATTTAACTTTTCATCCTCTATCTTTTTTGCCAGTTTGTCCGCACTTGCTCCCGGGTCCACGATCAGCACTTCCGACGTAGACGGATTGATCGCAAAATAGCAGTTTGTCTGCACCGGGCCAACCACGTACTGTTCAATTTTTAGTTCTGCCATATAACCTCCTGTCATCAACCGGTGGTTCGCTCAATATCGATCACGCTCTCAATCTGACGCAGACGGTCGATCACACTGGAAAGTTCTGCTCTTCCCTTGGTGCTGAACGAGACATCGATCGTCGCCACGCCCTGCTTGCTGGTCTTAGAATGAATTCCATTGATATTGATCTCACGCTCCGTGAATACCTTGGTGATATCCACTAAAAGTCCGGTCCGGTCATTGCCAAATATCTTAATCTCTGCCAGATACAGACCATTGCCCTCATCCTCGTCATCATGCTGCCATTCCGCATCGATCAGACGTTCCCGCTCCATCTCTGAGAGGTTGATCATATTGATACAGTCTGTCCGGTGAATGGATACACCACGTCCTCTGGTGACAAATCCGACGATCTCATCCCCCGGCACCGGGCTGCAGCACTTGGAAAAATGTACCGCCACATCGTAAAGTCCCTTCACAATGATGCCGCTCTTGGAATGTTTCTGCGGTGTCTTATCCTTGCTCTCCGCGATGGACTGTAACACTTCCTCATCCGTGATATGAGCCAGATGATCCTTCTTGTACTCCTCGTACATCCGGTTAATGATCTGACCTTCCTTCAATCCGCCGTGTCCGACGGTCGCCAGACAGGAATTCCAGTCGTGGAAACCGTATTTGCGCAGGATCTTACTCTGGTATTCCGGTTTGTTGATGTCCGGGAAATTAATTCCCTTTGCCTTACAACAGGCAATCAGCAAATCCTTGCCTCTGGTGATATTCTCTTCCTTCAACTCACTGCGGAACCACTGATTAATCTTATTCTTAGCCTGTGTGCTTTTTACAATGTTCAGCCAGTCACGGCTTGGTCCCTTGGAGTTCTGTGAGGTCACTACCTCGATACGGTCGCCGTTCTGGATCTTGTAATCGATAGGAACCAGTTTGCCGTTTACCTTGGCTCCGATCATTTTATTGCCCACCGCCGAATGGATGCTGTATGCAAAATCAATCGGTGTGGAGCCATTTGGCAGGTTCTTGACATCGCCCGTCGGTGTAAAACAGAATACGGTGTCGGTATATAAATCCAGGTCGCTCTTTAACAGACTCATGAACTCCTGGTTGTCCGACATATCCCGCTGCCACTCTAATATCTGGCGCAGCCAGCTTAACTTTTCTTCCTCGGTTACCGTCATCGGCGCCGGTGTACCGCCATTGTTGCTCGCCTCTTTGTACTTCCAGTGAGCTGCGATACCATACTCCGCCGTCCGGTGCATCTCAAAGGTACGGATCTGGATCTCAAACGGCTGCCCGGTCGGACCGATCAGCGTCGTGTGCAGCGACTGATACATATTCGGCTTCGGCATCGCGATGTAATCCTTAAAACGTCCCGGTATCGGCTTGTACATCTCATGGATGACACCGAGTGCCGCGTAGCAGTCCTTGACCGAGTCCACAATGATACGGATGGCAAACAGATCGTAGATCTGATCCAGTGTCTTGTTCTGATTCACCATCTTCCTGTAGATACTGAAAAAATGCTTCGCACGCCCATCTATCTGCGCTTTGATCCCTGCACTTTCGATGTGCTTGCGCACGTCCTCCACCAGACTCTGTATATACTCCTCACGCACACTTTTGCGCTGGGCAATCTGTCTTCCTAATTCCTTATAAGCCTCAGGCTCCAAATATTTTAACGATAAATCGTCCAGTTCGATCTTAATCTTGGAAATACCAAGCCGCTGGGCGATCGGGCAGTAAATCTCCTGTGTCTCCCTCGCGATACGAAGCTGCGCCTCCTTGGACTGATACTTTAAGGTCCGCATATTGTGCAGGCGGTCTGCCAGCTTGATCATAATGACACGGATATCCTTTGCCATGGCAAGGAACATCTTACGCAGGTTCTCCGCCTGCATCTCAAGGCGCTCCGCGGACTTGTCCTTCGGATCTGCCGTGTTGTCCGTCAAATGCAGATGCTGTAACTTCGTCACACCATCCACCAGAAGGAACACCTCCTCGCCGAATTCCTGCTTCATCTCCTCGTCCGTCATAACGGTATCCTCGAGCACATCGTGCAAGATACCCGCAGCAATCGTCTCCTTATCAAGCTCTAAGGATGCTAAGATGATCGCCACCGACAACGGATGGATAATATAAGGTTCGCCGGATTTGCGCACCTGTCCCTCATGTGCCTTGCTCGCCACATGATATGCTTTCTCGATCAATGAAATATCCGCCGATGGATGATACCTGTGAACGCTGGCAATCAATTCCTCGTACAGTTCTTCCGGTGTCTTAGAAACCTCTGTCGGTTTCTGAGCCTCTGCCGTTTGGGGAGTCTCTGCTGTCTTAACAACCTCTGCTGCCTTAGCAACCTCTGCCGTCTTTACTCCTAACGTATCCACCGCACCTGTTTTTTCACCTTCTAATGCTTTTTTTTCCTCTGTCAACTGTTCTGCCATGCATATCACCTACTTCATCCATGTTATTCATAATAAATTATTATATTTTATTTCCTTATAAAATGCAACGCAAATTAAGCAGATATCATTCCTGTGCCAGCTCTTTGACATACCGCATCATCGTTTTGTCTCCCACCTGCATCTCCCTCTGGTATGCAAAGCCTAATTTTTCTGCCAGATGCATGGACACCTGATTTCCATGCTCGATCAGGCAATTTACGCGCCGATACCCCAGTTCGTCCCCCGCGTAAGCAAGAATCGCCGTACAAACCTCTGTGGCATAACCTTTTTTCTGATAGTCCACGCCAATCGCATAGCCAAGTTCCAGTTCGTCTCCCAGCTCCTCCCGGTGCTCCACACCGGCGCGCCCGATCAATTTTCCGCTCTCCCTGTCGCAGACAATCCACATACCGTAACCGTAAAAACCATACATGTACCTGATATACGACTCCTGGTATTCCCGCTCTTTCTCATACGAGTACAGCGGTTCCACGTAATCCGTCATGCCCTCCCCCGCATACAGCTCAAACAGTGCATCCAGATATTCCATGGAAAATTCTTTTACGACGCAGCGCTCTGTGGTAAGGATCGTCCACGGGATGCCGTGATGCCTCTGATAAACCCTGTTTAAAAACGGAAAATCCACCTCCTCAAAACCTTCCACATACATATCAGGATTTACGCCAGACGCTGTCTGTTCCTCCAGCGGAGACACTTCCACAGACGTCTGACTTCCCTCCGGCAAAGGAACTTCCACAGACGTCCGGCTCCCCTCCGGCGGCAGATAGCACACCGTAGCGGCTCCCTGCTCCTGCGCCACCCTAAGCAGCCGAAGGTCATGCGATATCACCAGACTGTCCCCGGGCAGGTTTTCGGGAACTTGCGTGAGAACCTTCCCGGGGTGTTGCCCGGAAACTTGCCCGGGGGCTTTCAGCCGCTCCAGCACTTCATTTTCTGCGAGCACCTCCACCTCCGGGGTCCCATCTTTGCTTAAATTTTGTCTCAGATGTTCCAGTTCCATGCACGGAAGCGTGTCATCCACAAAAATGTACTTTAACATGTTAATCTCCCTCCACAGACTTTTCTCTTTCTATCTCTTTACTAACGCCCCATTTTTCGTTAAAATACTCTTGTCAGCGTTCTGACGTATTATTTTTATCAACCGCCTCCCGCATGGGACGCAGAAAGAGGTAACAGTATGGCAAATCCAATCGTAACCATCGAAATGGGAAATGGCGATATCATCAAAGCAGAGCTTTATCCTGAAATCGCACCAAATACGGTCAATAATTTTATCAGCTTAATTCAAAAAGGATACTATGACGGATTAATCTTCCACCGTGTCATCAACGGCTTTATGATCCAGGGCGGATGCCCGGACGGAACCGGCATGGGTGGCCCAGGCTACAGCATCAAAGGTGAGTTTGCAGAGAACGGATTCAAAAACGACTTAGCTCACACAGAGGGTGTTCTCTCCATGGCGCGCTCCATGATGCCGAACTCCGCAGGAAGCCAGTTCTTTATCATGCACAAGACCAGCCCGCATCTGGATGGTTCCTATGCTGCTTTCGGTAAGATCATCGAGGGTATGGACGTAGTCAACAAAATCGCAGAGACCACAACCGACTACAGTGACAGACCGGTCGTTCCGCAGACCATGAAAAAAGTAACCGTCGACACCTTAGGTGTTGATTATCCGGAACCGGAAAAATACTAAAAAGGTTTTTAATATAATTGAGGCGCCCCGAAAGCAAGCTTTCGGAGGCGCCTCAATTTATGCCATTTTTTTATTTGGTAGGAACTAACTTCTCTTTTCCTCCCATGTACGGGCGTAATGCAACCGGTACATTTACACTTCCGTCCTCGTTTAAGTTGTTCTCCAGGAATGCGATCAGCATACGTGGCGGTGCAACAACGGTGTTGTTGAGGGTATGTGCAAAATATTTATTGCCGTCTTTGCCTTTGACACGGATCTTAAGACGTCTTGCCTGCGCATCTCCTAAGTTAGAGCAGCTGCCGACCTCAAAATACTTCTTCTGTCTTGGGGACCATGCCTCAACGTCACAGGATTTTACCTTCAGATCTGCCAAGTCACCAGAGCAGCACTCTAAGGTACGAACCGGGATATCTAAGCTGCGGAACAGATCAACGGTGTTCTGCCATAATTTATCGTAGTACATTTTGGACTCTTCCGGCTTGCAGACAACGATCATCTCCTGCTTCTCGAACTGATGGATACGGTACACACCGCGCTCCTCAATTCCGTGTGCTCCTTTTTCCTTGCGGAAACATGGAGAGTAAGAAGTCAATGTATAAGGAAGCTTCTCCTCATCGTTGATGGTATCGATGAATTTACCGATCATGGAATGCTCGGAGGTACCGATCAGGTACAGATCCTCGCCCTCGATCTTGTACATCATGGCATCCATCTCATCGAAGCTCATAACACCAGTCACTACGTTGCTACGGATCATAAATGGCGGGATCACATAAGTAAATCCACGGTCGATCATGAAATCTCTCGCATAGGAGATCACTGCGGAATGTAATCTTGCAATGTCTCCCATCAGATAGTAAAATCCGTTACCTGCAACTTTTCCGGCTGCGTCTAAGTCGATGCCGTCAAAGCGCTCCATAATCTCGGTGTGGTATGGAATTTCAAAATCCGGGACAACCGGCTCACCAAATTTTTCAATCTCTACATTGCAGGAGTCATCTTTTCCAATTGGAACAGAAGGATCGATGATATTCGGGATTGTCATCATGATCTTGGTGACTTTCTCCTGTAACTCTTTCTCTTTCTCTTCAAGCTCTGCAAGACGTGCTGCTCCCTCTGCTACCTGAGCTTTCACAGCCTCTGCCTCATCCTTTTTGCCCTGTCCCATCAGCTTACCGATTTCCTTGGAAAGCTGATTTCTCTTAGCGCGAAGCTCGTCCGCCTCCTGCTGTGTCTTTCTTGCCTCAGCGTCCAGCTCGATCACCTCGTCCACTAATGGCAGCTTGTGCTCCTGAAACTTATTTCTGATGTTCTGTTTTACAACTTCCGGATTCTCTCTTAAAAATTTTAAATCGATCATGTCTTTTCTCCTTTTTCTAATAAAAACAGCCTTCCATCCCCTGTGCACGCATAGGCGATACACATGGGACGAAAGGCTGTTCTTCCGCGTTGCCACCCACGTTGTCATCTCAGATTCCGGCTGGCACATCCTGCCCCGGGAGATGACCTCTCAATTCGTATGATATAGGATACGACCCTTGTGACTTTCATCACCGACTCGGAAAGTGGAAAGACTGCGCCTTCTGTACCGATTCGCACCACCCACCGGCTCTCTGAAACAGCTTCACAATCGTAGCTTTCGTCTTCGTCAAATCTTTTAGTATTATATACTGATTATGGCTAAAATGCAAGCAGGATATTCTAATCCTCTACTGTCTCAAACCATTCTGCAAGCTGATTGGCCCGATTTTTCCAGGTGTGCATATCTAGTACCTTGGTCGCACCTTTTGTCACTATATCTTGCATTTTATTTTCATTTTGCAGTAATTCCTTCACTTTTTCTGGGAGTGCATCCAGATTTTGCAAGTCAAAATAGCAGACGCCCTCGCCTTCTTTTAACTGCTCACACAGATACTTGCTGGTGTCCGTCACACAGACTGCCCCATTTAAAATGGAGTTAAACACGCGGTCATGGGCACCGTCCTTAAACCACGGCATCACGTTCACAGAAACTTTTGCCTCTGCGATCATGCGAAGGCAGGTCTCGGAGTCCGTCTGTGCATGGCAGATCAGCTTATCCGGCTGTGTCACATCCTCGAGTTCCTCCCAGCCTTTTCCCACGACATGAACGGGAATTCCC